>DAHZDR010000187.1 GCA_027403435.1 Deltaproteobacteria bacterium | reverse complement strand
GGGCGTTAACAATCATAGCCGGTCAAATCCGAAAATAGCGGCATATTGCCCGCGATGGCGTGAATGCGGCGGTTCAGGCGCGGCGCTTTCCGCGATCCGCCAGAGTTCCGCGCGCGTCGTGCGTGGGCGCGGTCGTCGGCGGTCGGATTGTTGAATTAATCTGGCGAAGCATCACGCCGGCCGCGTGGCGCGCTTTGCGTGGGCGATGTTCAGGCGGGCTTGTCGGC
Organism: Deltaproteobacteria bacterium; assembly: GCA_027403435.1. Lineage (GTDB taxonomy): Bacteria > Desulfobacterota > Binatia > Binatales > Binataceae > JADMIL01. The sequence continues at coordinate 5,613 of DAHZDR010000187.1, read as the reverse complement.
CTTGGGTTCGGCGATCGGAGCCGCCGCTTGATCGGCGCTGGCGGGGGCGCTCTTCACGCTTTCGGGTTCGTTGACCGCGAGTTTGAAGTCGCGAATCGCGCGCCCGAGCGCGCCGCCGACGTCGCCCAGCTTGCTCGGTCCGAAAATCACCAGCACGATCACCAGCAGAATCAGCAGATGGGTCGGTGCGAAAATATCCATAATAGCTCTCCGGGGCCGGCTGGGCCGGCCGCTCGATTCTCCCAAGTTTACCCGTCCCGATTGATCAACGCCACGCCCCGCCGCGCCGCGGCCGGGCCTGCGGTCAGGCGGGCTGGGGGGCGGGTTTCGCCGCCGGTTCGCCGGCGTGTTCGAGCCGGTAGCGCTGCACCTTGCGATAGAGCGTCGAAAGATGGATGCCGAGGAGCTGCGCGGCCTTGACCTTGTCGCCCTTGACCGCGGTGAGCACGCGCCGCAGATGTTCGCGCTCCAATTCCTCAAGCGTCATCCCGGCGCCGGACGGAGGAGCCGCGGCGGTCGCGCCGCCGTGCAGCTTTTCGGGCAGGTCGTGGGCGTGAATCACGTCGGTTTCGGCCAGAATCGCGGCGCGCTCGACGGCGTTTTCGAGTTCGCGGACGTTGCCCGGCCAGGCGTAACCCAGCAGCACGCGCATCGCGCCCTTGGAAAAACGCATCGCGGCGCGCCCCAGGGATTTTTCGTACTTGCGCAGGAAATGATTGGCGAGCAGCGGAATATCGTCGGCGCGTTCGCGCAGCGGCGGCAGCGTGATCATGATCACGTTGATGCGGTAGAGCAGTTCCTCGCGGAAGCGGCCCGCGCGCGCCTCTTGCTCAAGGTCCTTGTTGGTGGCGCAGAGCACGCGCACGTCGAAGCTCACCGGATCGTTGGCGCCGAGCGGATAACACTCGCGCTCCTGCAGCGCGCGCAGCAGCTTGACCTGCAGGGCGAGCGGCATGTCGCCGATTTCGTCGAAAAAAATCGTGCCCTTGTCGGCCGCCTTGAGCAGTCCGGTCTTGTCCTGGGTGGCGCCTGTGAAGGCGCCGCGGCTATAGCCGAAGAGTTCGCTTTCGAGCAGATTTTCGGGCAGCGCGCCGCAATTGATCGGCAAAAAGCGCTTGTTGGCGCGCTCGGAAGTGAAATGGAGCGCGCGCGCGACCAGCTCCTTGCCGGTGCCCGATTCGCCCGTGATCAGCACGCTCGAGTCGGTCCGCGCGACTTTTTCCATCACGCGGAAGACCCGCTCGATCGCGTCGCAATTGCCGATGATGCTTTCGAAGCGGTACTTTTCGCGCAGTTCGCGGCGCAGGAAACGGTTCTCGCGGAAGGCCGCCTTGTATTCGAGCGCCTTGCGCACGACGGCCTTCAGATGGTCGTTGGCGAAAGGCTTGGTGATGTAGTCGTAGGCCCCCTGGCGCAGCGCTTCGACGGCGGATTCGACGCTGGCGTAGGCGGTTACGATGATGCCCATCACTTCGGGATCGAGCTCATGGATTTTGCCGAGCAGTTCGAGGCCGTTGCCGCCGCCGCTGAGGTTAAGGTCGATAATCGCCAGATCGATCTTTTCGCGCTCGAAGATCGGCAGCGCCACGTCGGCGGCGCCGGCCTCGAAGATTGCGTAGCCTTCGCGCCCGAGCAGTTGCGCGATAATCGAGCGCATCAGCTCCTCGTCCTCGACCAGCAGAACGCGGAACGGCTCCGGATGTTCGCGGCTCCATCCGGGTTCGGCCGCGGGCGTTTCGAGATTCATTGGGGCCTCCCGGTTTCCGGCCGACAGGCGCGCGCGGCGGCGACCGGCAGGCAGATCGAAACGACGGCGCCCTGGCCGGCCGCGCTTTCGACGCGGATCGTGCCGTGGTTGTTGACGACGATCCGCTGGCATAGCGAGAGCCCGAGGCCCGCGCCCGCGCCGGCGGGTTTGGTGGTGAAAAACGGATCGAACACGCGCTCCAGATTTTGCGGCGGGATGCCGACGCCGGTGTCCGCCACGCGCATCAGGACCCGGCCCGCGGTCTCGCCCTGAACGCCGGGATGGCGCGCCGTCGCCACGCGGATGACGCCGGTTCCGTCGCGCATCGCGTCGGCGGCGTTGAACAGCAGATTGAGCAGCACCTGCTGGATGCCGTTGGCGTCGGCCAGGACGGGCGGCAGGCCGGGCGCGAGGTCGCGTTCGACGCGGATCGCGCCGAAGCGCTTGTTGTACGCGACCAGGCGCAGCGTTTCCTCGATCAGATGGTTCAAATCGATAGGCTTGCGTTCGCCCGGCGCGGGCCGCGCGAAATTCAGCAAATCCTTGAGCGTGCGCGAAATCCGCGTGATCTGTTCGAGGATCGTGTGCAGCGTGCGCCGCCGTTCGAGATCGGTTTCGTCGGGCAACAACGACTGCGCCAGCGAGGAAATCGAGGCGAGCGGATTGTTGACCTCGTGGGCGACGCCGCTGGCGAAAGTGCCCGCCGCCGCCAGCCGTTCGGTCTTGAGCAGCGTGTCGAGCATCTCATGGCGCTGCGATACGTCATGCAGGATCATCTGCAGGAATTTGCCGTTGCCGGCGGTGATCAGCGCCGAATTGATATCGAAATAGCGGCCGCGCAAGGGCAGATCGAGCGTCTGATCGGAGCCGTTTTTGCGCACCTGCGCGATATGCCTGTAGATGAGCGGCTGCATCTCGGGCGGCGTCAGGTCCGTCAGCCGCTGGCCGATCAGCGGGATGTCGCGTTCGTAGGGCAGAATCCGATGGAGTTCCAGCGCGGCGGAATTCGCGCTCAGCACTTCGAGCGTCGCCGGATCGATTTCGTACATCGGGTCGGGCGCGTGATCGATCGAGTTGCGATATTTTTCCTCCGAAGCGCGCAGCGCGTTTTCGCGGGATTCGATATAGAACTGCGCGACCATCAGGCGCCGCTCGTCGATCGCCGCGACCACCGCGTCGCGGATTTGTTCGCCGCGCCGCCCGTGCGCTTCGCGGCGCACGCGGACCAGAATCACCTGTTTCAGCGCGATATGAAAAACGTTGAACTCCGAAGGCTTGGCCCGCGCCAGCATGCCTTCCTGGCAATGCCGCCGCAGATGCACGTAGGTGCGCAGATCGTCGGGGTCGCGCAGATGGTCGAGAAAACGCACCAGCGCGTTCGCCAGGGTCGGCCGATGGAGCGCTTGCAGTTCGTCGAACACCTGCTCGACCGCGCGCGCCCATTGTTCGACCACTTCATCGAAGTGCTGCTCGACGATCGCCGCCGCCTTGCGCCTGATTTCGAGCGTCTCGGCGTCGCGTCCATAGGCGCCGTCAAACAGCCGCGTCACCATCAGTTCGATCGAATCGAGCATCGCGCGGATGGACGCGAGCTCTTCGGGCGTGGCGATAATCGGCGGATCCGTGGCCTCGCGCGGAAGCCGCGCCGGCCGCCGTCGCGGGCGGCGCTTCGCGATTGACGATGGGCGGCGCGACGGCGGCGATTGCTCGAGATTTTCCATTGGCAATTCCACTTGGCCCGGCGTTGGTTAGCTGATTTGTCGCCGCGTCACACCGGAGGCCGCGGGGAACACGCTTTTTGCATTTTGCAAAAAAATTCAGGCTTCCGCAAGCGCGCCACGACGCAATAAATTGCCCCCATATCGTGAACCGGCCATCCCATTTGCGCCTTTACGGTTCGCCGGGAACGAAAAAATCGTACAAAATCAACGATTTACCACTGGCACGTATCTGGCTGTCAACCATCGGCATGGGCATTGAGGAAGGGTTCGGCGCGAATCCGGTCGTCGCCGGGAAATATCTGCGGCGGGACGGCGAAAAGTTCATTTTAGCCGCCGCGCGGGTCCCCGCGATCACGGAGCCGATCGATTTTAACCTGAAGCTTGGGATCAGCCGGCGGATGCATGAGTTGCGCATGGCCGGAATCAACGCCGTGATTATCGGCCAACGGCCGGCCGAGGCGATGGCGGGAATCGCCGGTCATGCGGGACTTTGCGCGCTGGCCGAGATCGTGGTGTCGGCGGCGGAGTTGAGTTCGGCGGCGGGGCTGCGGCGGGCGCTGGCGGGCGTGGTTCGCACGGCGCGCGCGCTCCGCGGCTTTCGCGCGACCGCGGGGTATTTGCTTAGCTATATCGCGCAAAATGAAGCTGGCGAAGCGGGGCCCGAAGGCGTCCCGGCGCGCCATTTGAACGCCCTTGTGACGGCGCTTCGCGCCGTCGATCCCGGCCGGCTGATCGCTCTGCGCGACGCGCGCGGCGGCACGCCTCCGCCGATCGCGGCCGACCTCATTTTCGCGCCGCTGGCCGCGCGGAACATCGCCCAGATGCGCGACGAGCTGTTCCGGATGCACGCGGCGGCCGGACCGCGCCCGCTGGTCGTCGAATTCGCCGAACCCGGCCCCGCAGCGGCCGAGCTGGCCGCGCGCGCGGTGGCGCTGGGCGCGGCGGGCGTGGCGCTTCCCGACGCCGCGCCGACCGACTTGGCCGTGGTCGCGCGGCGCCTTGCGCCGTTTCCGTACCAGAGCGCGCGCGCCGCAAGCGGGGACGCGTGCACGCCCGGCGCGGCGCCCGGCGTATCGATAATTATCGCCTGCGCCGAAAGCGGCGCCGCGGCCGGCGCGCTCGCGACGGCCGGCGAACTTGCCGGACCGCCGCATGAGACGCTCGTCGCTGCCGACCCGGCGCGCATGGCCGCGCTCGGCGAGCGGCGCGACGACGTTCGCCCAATCGCCGCGGCGGGCCGCCATTACGGCGCGGCGCTGAATCTGGCGGCGGCGGCGGCGCGCGGCGAATGGCTGGCGTTTCTCGATCCGGAATGCGCCGTCGAGCGTGATTGGCTCGCGATGCTGATGGACGAAGGCGCCGGGCGCGGACTCGATGGCTGCGTCGGTCCGGTATTCGAAGCGACGGCGGGGGGCGCGTGCGCCGCGGCCGCCGCCTGTAACTTGATCGTCCGGCGCGGCGCGTTTCGCGCGATCGGCGGTTTCGATCCGAATTTCGGCCGCGCGGGCGCGGCCGGCGATCTGCTGGCGCGGCTCAAGGCCGCTGGATTTCGTCTCGGCTTCCATCCGGGGGCCGCGGCGACGCGCATGGTCCCGCGGCCGGTGTGGGCGCGGATTCGCCGTCAATGGGAGATCGGCTGCGCCGAGGCGCGGCTCGAACGCCGCCACGGAATCGACGCGGCGCACGCGCTCCGCGCCGCCGCGCCGATGGGCAGGATCGGGCTTATCGAGCGATTCAATTTCGACAGCCTGTTCGATAACTTGCGCGAACGGCCGCTGGCGCACGTTTCAGATCTGGCGATCGTGGCCGTCGAAGCGCTGACTCGAAGCGCCGCCCACGGATGGATTCGCCTGACGACCAAAGCGCCGCCGCCGCTCTTGCCGCCGCCGGCCTCCCGCCCGTTACATCCCGCGGCGCGCTAAACCGCCCGCGCCGATGCTTTGGGACAGGCCGTTGACCGCGACGAAAACGAGTGTGGACGATCAGCAACCGAAATCCGCCGCGCTCCTTTGATTGTCTCCCAGCGATGCGATGAACTTCCCGGGACTGCGATAGCCGAGGCTCGAATGCGGGCGCTTGATATTGTACTCGGCGCGCCACGCTTCGATCTTCCGGCGCGCGTCGCCAACCGCGGCGCCCCAAAGA
>DAHZDR010000179.1 GCA_027403435.1 Deltaproteobacteria bacterium | reverse complement strand
TCGGTGGTCATTAGCTAAGCGGGCTGCCCACAAGTCCACAGGCCGGACGCGGCCAGCGATCCCATCGCCTGTGGACCCTGTGGGCAACCCCGTATTCTTGATTTCCAACACAGTCGCTTCACTGCGCCCGGAATGACAGAGCATGGCGCTCGGCATGACCGGATGGCTTGGCGCGCAGCTTCCCTAGCGCGAGTCCGCGTAATGACGTTTCAGCCATGCGGGCGAAGCTCCGGCCAGGTAAAGCGCCTTGATCGTCCACATCCGGAGAATCGTCCGCGCCACGCCGTCGCTCCGCCAGCGCCGCGCCGAGGTCAGAACCCGCGCGCGCACGCACGCGAAGCCGCCGCGGCGCTTGAGCCTCCGCACGAAATCGACGTCCTCGCACAGCTCGATTTCCGCAAATCCGCCGATTCGCTCGAAAGCGTCGCGACGAACGAAAATCGCCTGGTCGCCCGTGGCCGAGCGCATCAGGCGCGATCGCAGGTTAATCATCGCCGCGACCATCCCGAGACCGCCGCCGGCTTGATCGAAGGCGATATCGAAGCGGCCGCCGACCGTCCGCGAATCCGCCAGCGCGGCCGCGATTTCGTCCGTAAAGCCGCGCCCGACGAGAGTATCGGCATGCACGAAGACGAAAACGTCGCCGCCGGCCGCCGCGGCTCCGGCGTTCATCTGCCGGGCCCGTCCGCGCGCGCCCGCGATCAGCCGGTCGCAGCGTGGCCGCGCCAATTCGACTGAGCGATCGGCGCTGGCGCCGTCCACGACGATAATTTCCGCTTCCGGCGCGGCCGATCGCAGCGCCTCGAGCGTCGCCGCGATCGCGCGCTCCTCGTTGAGCATCGGGATGATCGCCGTCAGGCGCACGCGTCATTCCGGCCGGGGATTAATCGGCGCGCCCGGCGTGGCCGGCGGCGGCAAATCGCGCACCCGCACCACGCGCCCGTCGAGTTCGAGGCGGCCTTCCTGATAAAGCCGGATCGCCAGCGGATAGAGCCGATGTTCCTCGGCATGAATTCGCGCCGCCAGCGCCGTCTCGTCGTCGTTTGGGTCCACCGGGACGACCGCTTGAGCGATGATCGGGCCGTCGTCAACGCCTTCGGCGACGAAAAACACAGTGCATCCGCTAAAGCGCACGCCGTATTCGAGCGCCTGGCGAACGGCGTCAACGCCGGGAAACGCGGGACACAAGGCGGGATGGATATTCATGATTCGGCCATGAAACGCGCGCACCATCACCGGCGAAAGCAGCCGCATGAAGCCGGCGCAAATCACCAGTTCCACGTCGTGGGCGCGCAGCGCGGCGACCAGCGCCCGATCGAATTCCTCGCGGCTTGCGAAACCCCGATGGTCGATCGTTTCGGCGGGTATTCCGTGCCGGCGCGCGCGCTCCAGACCGCGCGCCCGGGGCTTGTTGGAAATCGCCACGCGCACCTCGGCGCGCAGCCGTCCGCGCTCGATCGCGTCGATAATCGCCTGCAAATTCGTGCCTTCGCCCGAAAGCAGGACGCCGAGTTTGACCGCGGGCCGCGGCCCGCCGCCGGCCGCGCCGGACCCGCCGCTCATACGAATGTCACTCCGCGCCGTCCGCGCTTCACTTCGCCGATCGCGTAGGCATGCTGCCGGCGAAGCCGCGAATGGCGAATCACCGCGTCGGCCGCTTCCGCCGGCACGACCGCGATCATCCCCAGGCCATTGTTGAACGCGCGATCCATCTCGGCCTGGTCGATTTTTCCAGTGCGCGCGATCAAGGCGAAGATTGGCGGTTGCGGCCACGCGCCGCGGCGAATCACGGCGCGCAGCTTCGGCGGCATCACGCGCGGCAGATTCTCGATTACGCCGCCGCCGGTGATATTCGCCAGTCCACGTATCGGGAAACGTTCGAACAGCTCGATCGCGAGCCGGGCGTAAATCTTCGTGGGACGGAGCAGTTCCTCCGCGAGCGTGCAGCCCAGCTCCGCGATCCGCTTGCCGAGCTTGAGCTTGCCCACCTCGAGCAGCGCCTTGCGCGCGAGCGCATAGCCGTTCGAATGCAGGCCCGAGGCGGACAGTCCAATCAGCACGTCGCCCGCGCGCATCGCCGCCGGATTGGGAATTTCCGCCTGTTCGGCGATTCCCACGGCGAAGCCGGCAAGGTCGTATTCTCCGGCCGCGTACATTCCGGGCAGTTGCGCCGTTTCGCCGCCGACCAGCGCCATTCCCGCCATCTGGCAGCCGTTGGCGACTCCTTTGACGATCGCCAGCGCGGCGCCGGAGTCGAGTTGGCCGGCGCCGATATAGTCGAGGAAGAAGAGCGGGCGCGCGTTATGGCATACGATGTCGTTGACGCACATCGCCACGCAATCGATGCCGATCGTGTCGTGCCGACCGGTCGCAAACGCGATCTTGAGTTTGGTGCCGACGCCGTCGGCGCCCGCCACCAGCACGGGAGCGCGCATTTTCGCCGCGTCGCCAATGCCGATCAGCGCGCCGAATCCGCCGATTCCGCCAATCACCCGCGCGCTGGCGGTGCGCCGCGCGAGCTTGCCGAACAGCGGAATCAGCCGCTCCTTCAAATCGACATCGACGCCCGCCGATTTATAAGTAAGCCGCTTCGCCATCACCCCGGTTCCCGCCGCCGCGCCAGCGCGGTCGCCCGCCAGACGCGCCGGCCGCTTGCATATTCCACCAGACCTTCGCGATAGCGCATCAGCTCCATCGCGCCCAACAGGCCGCGCAATTCATAATGACCGAGCGTGAAGCGCGGATCGCGCGGATGGCCCGCTCCGGCTTCGTCAATCAGAAAGGTGTCGAAAAGCAGCGCGCCGCCCGGCCTGAGCACCCGGATAATTTCCGGAATGAGCGCGCGTTCGAGAAAATTCACGTTCAACGCCGCGTCGAAGCGCGCTTCCCGAAACGGCAGCCCGGCCGTCAGGTCGGCCATCACCGGCTCGATCCGCAATGCTTCGGCCGCCGCCGCCCGAGCGATTTCGGCGAGCGCGGCGCCGGAATAGTCCGCCGCCACGACGGCGCGGCCGGCCCGCGCCAGCGCCAGCGCGTTGCGTCCGGTTCCCGCCGCCAAATCGAGCGTCCGCCCGCGCGGCGACATCGCGATCATCTCGGCCACCGACGGTTCCGGCGCCCCGGCCCGCGTTTCGCGATGACGCCGCTCCCAGCTTTCGCGCCGCGCGTCGCTCATAAGACGCGCGCCAGCGTCAGCACATCGACGCGGCGCGCTCCCGCCCGCAGCAGCGTGCGCGCGCATTCGTCCGCCGTCGCGCCGGTCGTCATTACGTCGTCAACCAGCAAGACGCTGCGATTCGCGACTCGCGCCGGTCGCCGCACGGCGAACGCGTTGTGGATATTCTGGCGGCGCTCGCGCCGGTCGCGCGCGGTCTGCGGCGGCGTCGCGCGCAGCCGCGTCAGATTAGTCAGGTCCAGCGGACGCGCCAGCCGCCGCGCCACCGTCGCGCCCAGCATCGCGGCCTGATTGAAGCCGCGCCAGCGCAAGCGGCTGCGATGAAGCGGCACCGGAATGATCAGGTCGTAGTCGGAATCGCCCAGCGGAAGTCCGGTTCCGAGGCATTCCGCCAGCGCCCGGCTGAGCGATTGATCGAGGCCGTACTTATGGCGTCGGATAATCGAACCGATCACGCCGGCGTCCTCCGCTACGCCGTCGCGGTATGCGGCGATCGCGCGCGCGCGGCCGAAATGGGGCGGCGCGGCGGAGCAGCGCCCGCACCATGCGCCGTCCGCTCCGACCGGAATGCCGCAAACCGCGCAGAGCGGCTCACGCAAGCGATCGATTCCCGCAAGACAGGGCGCGCAGACGCGATTCGCCGCTTCGATCGGCATCCGCGCCGCGCATCCGGCGCAGCTTGGCGGAAAAATAAAGTTAAGCAGATATCGCAGCATCGGCGCGCTTTGATTTCATAAGCTTAGGCTATAAGCCGCCAAACTCAAGCGGCCTTCCGGACCCTGAAAAATCCGCCTGCGCCGCGCGTTCTCTTAGGCGGCTTTTGTGTTATACAGCGAATATGGACGCACCGCTTAACGGGATCAGGGTTATCGACTGGACGATTTGGCAACAAGGACCGGTCGCCACCACGATGCTCGCCGACCTTGGCGCCGAAGTGATCAAGATCGAGGAGCGCGGCAAGGGCGATCCGGGACGCGCCATCTTTGCGATCGGCGGTTCCGCCGCGACCGCGAAAAGCGGCCATAATTTCTACTTCGAGGCGAACAATCGCCACAAGCAGAGCCTCACGCTCGATTTGCACAAGCCTGAAGCGATCGAGATCGTCGGCCGGCTTGCGGAAAAGAGCGACGTTTTCGTCCAGAATTTCCGCAAGGGCGTCGCCGATCGCCTCGGACTTGGATACGCCGACCTGTCGGCGCGAAACCCAAAGATCATTTACGCGAGTTCCTCCGGCTACGGTCCTCATGGCGCCGATAGCGGGGAGCCGTCCTTCGATTACCTTGCCCAATCCCGCTCCGGCATCATGAATATCGCGAGTGTCGCGAGCGACGAGCCGATTTACCTGACCGGCGGCATCGCCGACCAGATGGGCGCGATCATGCTGGCGTACGGCGTGATGACCGCGTTGGTCGCGCGCGAACGCTACGGCGTCGGGCAGGAGGTTAACGCGTCGCATCTGGGTTCGATGATCGCGCTGCAGGGACTCAACGTTTCGAGCCGCACCATCCTCGGCCACGAGTTTCCGCGAACCACCCGCGACGACGCCTTCAATCCGCTCTGGAACCATTACCGATGCGCCGACGGCAAATGGCTGAGCCTCGGGATGCTGCAGACCGACCGTTACTGGAAGGATTTTTGCGCCGCGCTCGGACTGCCCGAAATGATCGACGACGCGCGCTTCAATTCAATCCGTGAGCGCGGCAAAAATCATCGCGAACTCGTCGCGATTCTGGACCAGGCCTTCGCGACCAAGCCGCGCGACGAGTGGATGGGCATCCTCAAGCGCGGCGGCGATTTTATCTATACCCGGGTCAATTCGATCGACGACCTGCCGAACGACGAACAAGCGCTGGCCAATGACTATATCGTCGATTACGAGCATCCGGAAATCGGTCCGACGAAACTGGTCGGCGTGCCCGTGATGCTCAGCAAAACGCCGGGAAATCCGCGTGGCCGGGCGCCTGAACTCGGCGAAAATACCGAACTGATATTGACCGAACTGCTGGGTTATTCCTGGGAGGACGTCGCGCGGCTGCGCGAGGGCGAAGTCATCTGACCAAATTCACGCCTCCAGGGCTTGCCCCGGCGGCGGTTGAG
>DAHZDR010000177.1 GCA_027403435.1 Deltaproteobacteria bacterium | reverse complement strand
TTCGCCGACGGCGCTTACGGCGACGGGTGGAACGGGATCGCGGGGCCGGTGCGCGGTCTGTTCTACGGCGACGCGGGACAGTTCGGCGCTCAGGCGATCGGCGTCGCCGCCAATCTGATCGTTGTGTTCACGCTGGCGACGGTGTTTTTCCGTATCGTCGAACGGACGATCGGCAATCGGGTGCCGGCCGAGGTCGAATGGAGCGGCCTCGACGCGCTTGAAATGGGCACCGACGCCTATTCGAACTGATCGGCGCGGCCGGTCCGCCGCGGGCCGGTGGCGGATCGGCGGGCCGGGTCATTCGCCGGCGCGCTTACGCCGGCGCGCTTACGGCTTCGCTTGAAGATTCGCGGTTTGATTGGTTTAGGGACGCGCAATATAAGGTAAACGTCGCGGTCTTCCTAACTCAATTAGGACTAATAGCGAACGAATTTATCAAAACATCTTTTTTCTTGTTGATTTACCTTAGAATCCCTTGACTTGGCTGGCGGACGCCGCTATTTTTACCCGGCCCACCCCGAGGTATGCCTTATGAAGATAGGCGGCGATACGTTCGAGTTCGACGCAATCGACCTGCAGATCGTTGCGATTCTGCAGGAGCACGGACGGATTCCGCTGGTCAAACTGGGCGAACAGGTGGGGCTGTCGGCGCCGTCGGTGATCGAGCGGGTCAAAAAGCTCGAAGACGGCGGGGTGGTTACCGGCTATCACGCATCGGTCGATGCGCGTCGGCTGGGCAAGGACGTGACGGCGTTCATCGGCGTCTCGATCGGCCATCCACGGACGATTGGGCTGTTCGAGCAGACGGTCGATCTGCTCGACGACGTGCTGGAATGCCATCACATCACGGGCGAGCATACGGTGCTGCTGAAGGTGAAAACCTGCAACACCGCCGCCCTGGAGGATTTGATTAAGACGATCCGGACAATCGACGGGGTGACGCGGACGGAGACGATGGTGGTGCTGTCGACACATACGGAGCGTACGCAGATTTCAGTCAGCGGCGAAAAGAAGCAGCCCGGCGAGCCGGTCAATGGCAAACGGCATCGCCACGGCGTCGCGAAGCCGCATTAGCCGGCAGCCAGGGGCATTACGATGCATCAGTACCGCTCCATACCCGCGAAGCAGGGCCTCTACGATCCGGCGCACGAGCACGACGCCTGCGGCGTTGGTTTCGTGGTCAATATCCGCGGCGAGAAATCGCACGAGATCATCGTCAAAGCGCTCGAAGTGCTGTGCAACCTCGAACATCGGGGGGCGTGCGGATGCGATCCGCTGACCGGCGACGGCGCCGGAATCCTGATGCAGATTCCGCACGATTTCATGCGGCGCGAGGCCGAGCGGCTGCGTTTTGGCTTGCCCGACCCGGGGGCATACGGCGTCGGCATGGTCTTTCTGCCGGTGGACGTGCAACAGCGCAACGCGTGCGAACAAATGTTCGAGCGGATCGTGCGCGAAGAGGGCCAGCAGGTGCTCGGATGGCGCTCGGCGCCGGTCGATCCGGCGCAGTGCGGCGATACCGCGCGCCAAACGATGCCGTCGGTGCGGCAGATTTTTATCGGCCGCGGCGCCGGTATCGCCGATGAAGAAGCGCTTGAGCGCAAGCTCTACGTCATCCGCAAGCGCGTGACCAGCGAAGCGGCGCGGATGGGCCTGGCCGAAGGCGACCTCTTCTATATATGCAGCCTGTCGGCGGCGACGATCGTTTACAAAGGCCAGCTTATCTCGTATCAGATTCCCCGCTTTTATCCGGATTTGGTCGATCCCGCGATGACGACCGCGCTCGCGATGGTGCATCAGCGGTTTTCGACCAACACTTTCCCGAGCTGGGACCGGGCGCATCCCTACCGCTTTCTGTCGCATAACGGCGAAATCAATACCTTGCGCGGCAATATCAACTGGATGCACGCGCGGGAAAAACAGTTCGCCTCGCCGCTGTTCGGCGACGACATCAAGAAGATTCTGCCGATTATCGAGGCCAACGGCAGCGATTCCGCGATGTTCGACAATTGTCTCGAACTGCTGGTGCGCAGCGGCCGTTCTCTGCCGCACGCCGTGATGATGATGATTCCGGAAGCGTGGCAGAACGACGCGCTGATGAGCGACAGCAAGCAGGCCTTCTATCAGTACCATTCGTGCATGATGGAGCCGTGGGACGGCCCGGCTTCGATCGTCTTCACCGACGGCCGGCGAATCGGCGCGGTGCTCGATCGCAACGGCTTGCGCCCGTCGCGCTACTGGGTGACCAAGGATGGGCTGGTGGTGATGGCGTCGGAGGCGGGGGTGCTCGACCTGCCGCAGGATCGAATCGAATTCAAGGGGCGCCTGCAGCCGGGCCGGATGTTTTTTGTCGATACGGTCGAGCGGCGGATTGTTCAGGACGAGGAGATCAAGGAAGGCTTCGCCGCGCGCCGGCCCTACCGGACCTGGCTCAAGGAAAATCTGGTCGAACTCGAGGCGCTGCCGGCCGCGCCGACCGCTCCGACGATCGCGGGCTTCGAGGCTTACGACCTGCTCAAGCAGCAGCAGGCCTTCGGTTACACGCTCGAAGATCTCAAGATGATCCTCGCGCCGATGGCGGCGAATGGGCAGGAGCCGGTCGGCTCGATGGGCACGGACACGCCGCTGGCGGTGCTGTCGGACCATTCGCCGCCGCTTTTCAACTACTTCAAGCAACTGTTCGCGCAAGTCACCAATCCGCCGGTCGATCCGATTCGTGAAGAGCTGGTGATGTCGGCGGAGACCACGATCGGCGCCGAGCAAAATCTGTTTGAAGAAACGCCGTCGCATTGCCGCCAGCTCCGGCTCAAGCGGCCGGTGCTGACCAACGAGGAGCTCGAACGGATCAAGCGGCTCGATCGGCCCGGCTTGCGCACGATTACGCTTTCGACGCTTTATCCCGTGGCTGAAGGCGAAGCCGGATTGCGCCGGGCGCTCGACGAACTATGCGGACAGGCGTCTCAGGCGATCGAGCGGGGCCATACGATTATCGCGCTTTCCGATCGCGGGGTGAACGCCGACTGGGCGCCGATTCCGAGCCTGCTCGCGACCGGAGCCGTGCATCATCATTTGATTCGCGAGGGCGCCCGCACGCGCTGCGGAATCGTCGTCGAATCGGGCGAGCCGCGCGAGGCGATGCATTTTTGCCTGCTCGCCGGTTACGGCGCGGGCGCGATCAATCCGTACCTGGCGTTCGCCACGATGGCCGGGATGATCCAGGACGGCCAGCTTAAGGATCTCGACGAGCGCGAAGCGGTCGAACATTTTATCAAGGCCGTGACCAAAAGCATGATCAAGGTCGCCTCGAAGATGGGGATCTCGACTGTGCAAAGCTATCGCGGCGCGCAGATTTTCGAGGCGATCGGACTAAACCGCGAAGTGATCGATCGTTATTTCACCTGGACGGCCTCGCGGGTTGGCGGCGTCGGCCTCGACGCGATCGCGCGCGAATCGGCCAATCGCCATCGGCTCGCTTTCGCCGCCGATCCGAATCTCGACGGCGAGCTTGAGGCCGGCGGACAATATCAATGGCGCCGGCGCGGCGAGTTCCATATGTACAATCCGAACTCGATCGCCAAGCTCCAGCACGCGGTCCGCTCCGGCAGTTACCGCCTGTTCAAGGAGTACACGCGCGTCGTTGACGACCACAGCCGCGGCCTGGCGACCCTGCGCGGCCTGCTTCAGTTCAAGCCCAACCGCCAGCCCGTGCCGATCGAGGAAGTCGAGCCGGCCGCCGAGATCGTCAAGCGTTTCAAAACCGGCGCGATGTCGTTCGGTTCGATCAGCAAGGAAGCGCACGAAAACCTGGCGATCGCGATGAACCGGATCGGCGGCAAGAGCAACACCGGCGAAGGCGGCGAGGACCCCGGCCGCTTCGTCCGCGATCCCAACGGCGACTGGCGGCGCAGCGCGATCAAGCAGGTCGCCTCGGCGCGCTTCGGCGTCACCAGCAATTATCTGGTCAACGCCGACGAGTTGCAGATCAAGATGGCGCAGGGCGCCAAGCCCGGCGAAGGCGGCCAGTTGCCGGGCCATAAGGTTGACGACTTTATCGCGAAAATTCGCTATTCGACTCCGGGCGTCGGCCTGATTTCGCCGCCGCCGCATCACGATATCTATTCGATCGAGGACCTGGCCCAGCTAATCCACGATCTGAAGAACGCGAACGACCGCGCGCGGATCAGCGTGAAGCTGGTTTCCGAAGTCGGCGTCGGCACGATTGCGGCCGGCGTCGCCAAGGCCAAGGCCGACGTGGTGCTGATCAGCGGCTATGACGGCGGCACCGGCGCCTCGCCGCTGCAATCGATCAAGCACGCCGGCATCCCGTGGGAACTGGGGCTGGCGGAAACCCAGCAGATTCTGGTGATGAACAATCTGCGCGGGCGGATTTACGTCGAAACCGACGGCCAACTCAAGACCGGGCGCGACGTTGCGGTGGCCGCGCTGCTGGGCGCCGAGGAGTTCGGCTTCGCCAGCGCCGCGCTGGTCGCCTCCGGATGCATCATGATGCGCGTATGCCATCTGAACACCTGTCCGGTCGGAATCGCGACGCAGGATCCGGAGTTGCGCAAGAAGTTCGAGGGCAAGCCCGAACACGTCGTCAATCTGATGATGTTCATTGCGGAAGAGCTGCGCGAGTACATGGCGCGGTTGGGTTTCCGCACGATGGACGACATGGTCGGCCATGTCGAATGTCTCGACGCGAACGCCGCAATCACGCATTGGAAGGCGCGCAACGTCGATTTGAGCGCAATCCTGCACAAGCCCGACGTTCCGGCCGACTGGCCGCTCCATCGGGTCGAGCCGCAGGACCACGGCCTCGACAAGGCGCTGGATCGACAGCTTATCGAACTGTGCCGGGAGGCGATCGAACATCAGCGGCCGGTCGAGGCGCATCTGCCGATCCGCAACGTCAATCGCACTGTCGGCGCGCTGCTTTCGGCGGAAATTTCGCGGCGTCACGGCGAGCACGGCCTGCCGCCCTATACGATTCAGGCGCATCTGCGCGGCACGGCGGGCCAAAGCCTCGGCGCGTGGCTGGCGCCGGGAGTCGCGATCTATCTGGAAGGCGACGCCAACGACTATTTCGGCAAGGGCCTGTCGGGCGGTTTTATCGCGATCAAGCCGCCGCGTGAAGCGACCTTCAAGGCCGAGGAAAATATCATCATCGGCAACGTGGCCCTGTACGGCGCGACCGGCGGCGAGGTCTTCGTGCGCGGGATGGCGGGCGAACGCTTCGCCGTGCGCAACAGCGGCGCGACCGCGGTGGTCGAAGGCGTGGGCGATCACGGATGCGAGTACATGACGCGCGGGCTGGTGGTCGTGCTCGGCGCCGCCGGCCGCAACTTCGCCGCCGGCATGAGCGGCGGGGTCGCCTATGTGCTCGACGCGGACGGCGGCTTCAAGGACCGGTGCAACATGGGCA
Organism: Deltaproteobacteria bacterium; assembly: GCA_027403435.1. Classification (GTDB taxonomy): domain Bacteria; phylum Desulfobacterota; class Binatia; order Binatales; family Binataceae; genus JADMIL01. The sequence continues at coordinate 3,036 of DAHZDR010000177.1, read as the reverse complement.
TGGTCGAGCTGCATCCGCTGGCGGATCCGGCCGAAATCGGCCATGTCCACGGGCTGATCGCGCGGCATCGTCAGTACACCCAGAGCCCCGTCGCGCAACGGATTCTCGAGCGATGGGACGATTACGTCGCGCGTTTCGTCAAAGTGATGCCGACCGAATATCGGCAGGTGCTCGAGCGCCAGCTCAATCTGAAGTCGGACCTGGCGCGAATGGCGGCGGTGTAGCGCGGCCGATTGCCCGGTCAGGAGATCGGTTTTCGATGGGAAAGATCACGGGATTCATGGAGGTCCAGCGCGAGACGCCGCCCCGGCGGCCCGTGCGCGAACGCGTGCGCGACTGGCATGAGTACGAGCTGAAGCTGCCGGAGGAAAAACTCCAGGCGCAGGGCGCGCGCTGCATGGATTGCGGAATCCCCTTCTGCCACAAGGGCTGTCCGCTCGGCAATATCATTCCGGATTGGAACGATCTGGTCTATCGCGGGCGCTGGCGCGAGGCGGTCGACCGGCTTCACTGGACCAATAATTTCCCCGAATTCACCGGCCGCGTATGTCCCGCGCCGTGCGAGGAAGCCTGCGTCCTCAATATCAACAACGATCCCGTCACCATCAAGCAGATCGAAAAGAACATTATCGATCACGCCTGGGCCGAAGGCTGGGTCGCGCCGCGGCCGAATCCACGCCAGACCGGCAAGCGGGTCGCGGTGGTTGGTTCCGGACCGTCGGGTCTCGCTTGCGCGCAGCAATTGGCGCGCGCCGGCCACGCGGTGACGCTCTATGAACGATCGGATCGGCCGGGCGGCTTGCTGATGTACGGCATTCCGGATTTCAAGCTCGAAAAATGGCAGGTAAATCGCCGGGTTGAGCAGATGAAGGCCGAGGGCGTCGAATTCGTGACCGAATGCCGCGTCGGCGTGGATCTCGCCGCGGACGCGCTGCGCGCGCGGCATGACGCGATCGTGCTCACGATCGGCTCGACCCGGCCGCGCGATCTGTCCGTGCCCGGCCGCGAGCTGCGCGGCGTCCATTTCGCAATGGACTTCCTGCCGCAGCAGAACCGGCGCAACGCCGGCGATTCGATTGCGCCCGAAATTTCGCTTACGGCGAAGGACAAACGGGTCATTATCCTGGGCGGCGGCGATACCGGATCCGACTGTCTGGGCACTTCGAATCGCCAGGGCGCGCGCGCGGTCTGGCAGTTCGAGTTGCTGCCGATGCCGCCGGAGAAGCGCACCGCCGAGATGCCGTGGCCGGACTGGCCGATGATCCTGCGCACTTCGACTTCGCATGAAGAGGGCGTCCAGCGCGACTGGAGCGTCAACACCAAATTCCTTTCCGGCGAAAACGGCCAGGTGAAAAAGCTCCACGGCGTCCGCCTCAATTGGAAACGCGACAACGGGCGGATGGCGATGGAGGAAATTCCCGGCAGCGAATTCGCGATCGATTGCGATCTGGTGCTGCTCGCGCTCGGCTTCCTCGGTCCCGAGACCGACACGATCGCCGGCCAACTGGGCCTCAAGCTCGATCCGCGCGGCAATCTCGCGTGCGAAAATTACGCCGCGAGCGTTCCCGGCGTATTCGCGGCCGGCGACGCGCGCCGCGGCCAATCGCTGGTGGTGTGGGCGATCTGGGAGGGCCGCGAATGCGCCCGCGCGGTTGACGCCTACCTGATGGGCGAGAGCTATTTGCCCGCCAGTCCGGAACTGTAGGACCCGCGCGGGACCGCGAGCGCCGCGATGATGATCGCCTACCTCGATTCGGGCGCGTTCGATCGGCTCTACCGGCGCGACGGCTGCACCGCCGCCGACGTCGCGGCGCTGCGCAAGAGCGTTTACGGCCGGGGCCTCGCGCTGGCGCTGTCGGTCCATCATCTTGAGGAAATCGTCCTGTCGCGGCGGGTCGCGCCGCAGGCGCTCAGCGCGCAAATCCGTTTCACGCTCTCGCTTGCGAGCCTGCGTTCGCTGCTCAAGCCTTCGGCCGAATTGCTCAATGACGAAATCCGCGCCTACGCCGCGAGCGGCGCGGCCGGCAGTCCTTTCCTGCACGGTCCGCTGGCCGACGCGATCAGCGCCGGCGTCGCGGAACTGATCGAAAGCGACGGTGAGGAGCTTGGCGAGGAGTTGCTCGGCGCGCTCGACCAAGCGCGGCGGGCGCGCCCGAACTTGACCCGAACGATCGCGCGCGCCCGCGCGTCCGCCGCGTCCGCTTCCGACGATTCGGTCGTGGCCGCCGCCCGCGCGCTGGCCGAAAGCGTCGGAGCCTTGCCTGAATGCGAACGGCGCGGAATTGCCGGCCTGCTCGGGTTGCGCGTCGTCCGGATGGCTGCGAGCGCGGCCATCGATACCACGCTGGCGGCGCCGTTCACGCTCGATCACGCGATCGCCGCCGCCGCGCGCGCCGATATCTTCGTGAGCGGCGATCCGCGCCTGCGCCAATTGATCGAGCGTTCGTCGTGCGCGGGGCTTGCCGTCCGCGACCTGCCGGAATTTCTCGCGGCCGCCGCCGACTTCCGCTGAACCGGCCGTTGTCCGCCGGCGTCACGCTGGCGCGCGCGCCCGTCAGCGTCAGAAGCCGAAGCCGATTCCCGGACCGAAGCCGAACCCGAACGGATTCATCATGTTCATCTGCATCTGTTGCTGCGTTTCGTAATTTTCTTCGGCGGCTTCCTGTTCATTCTGTGCGATGCGCGCCTGCACACGCAGGTTTTCATATTTCTGGTAAGCGGTCTCGTCGCCCAGATAGAGGCAATGGCAATAATCCGGATCGGCGAACCAATAGCGCAGCGCGCCGTCTTTACCGGTGTAATAGTTCACCTTGAGCGGCGGTAGCGTCTTCAGATGTTGTATTTTTTCCGGCGCGTCGGCCGGAACCATATGGAAGCCCGCCGCCGAAAGCATCGGCTCCAGGTCCGCAGCGCGCTGACGGGGCGTCGGTCCGCCGATTCCCAGCATCGAGCATCCGCAGAGCGCCAACATGATCGCCACACAGAGCGCCGTTGGCGCCATCAATCTTGCCACGTTCGCGATAACGCGCTTATCGG
>DAHZDR010000157.1 GCA_027403435.1 Deltaproteobacteria bacterium | reverse complement strand
CGCGACGGATTGAACGTCAAAGCGGTGCGCGCCCGAGCGGAGGTCATCATGAGCGGTCAAGCCTGGCGTATCGAAGGCGAATACTTCGAATCCTGCAATTGCGAGCTGCTCTGTCCGTGCCTGCTCTCGCACGCGCAGGCGCGCCCGACGGAGGGACATTGCGACGTCGTCCTCGCCATCCATATCAATAAGGGCGACTACGGCGGCGTCGATATTTCCGGCCTCAACGCCGTCCAGGCGCTAATTACGCCGGCGGAAATGTCCAAGGGCAACGGCACGATGGCCGTCTATCTCGACAGCCGCGCCAACGACGCCCAGCGCGCCGCGCTGGAGGCGATCTTCACGGGCGCGGCGGGCGGACCGCCGGCGCTGATGGCGCCGATGGTGACGAAGCGGCTGCCAACCAAAACCGCCGCGATCCAGTTCAGCTCCGACGGCCGCACCTGGAAGGTTGCGATCCCCGGCGTGACCGAGGTTACCGTCACCGGCGTGACCGGCGCCGGCAATCAAATCGTGTGGCTCGAAAACGTCGGCCATCCCTTTTCGCGCCGGCTCGCCGCCGCCAAGGGAACTTCGAGTAGCTACCACGACCATGCGCTGAACTTTGAAAATTCGGGGCGCAATGGCCATTTTTCCGCAATCAACTGGACCAACGCCTGAGCGCGGATCGGCGAACTCCGCCGCGTCTCCAGTGACCGCCGCGCAACCGCAATCGCCGGCCGCCGCCGCGCGGATGGCGCACCTGCCACTGCGTGACCGCGCCGCGATTTGGTCCGGACTGATCGCGCTGAGCGCGCTCGCCTGGCTCTATCTGGCGCGGATGCCGATGGCGCCTGGCGACTTCGGTCCGTTCGGCGCGCGGATGCTCGCGGCGCTGCCCGCCGCCGCCGCCGAAGCCTGGATCACCTTCATGATGTGGTCGGTCATGATGGTCGCGATGATGCTGCCGAGCGCCGGCCCGACGATTTCCACTTACGCGGTGATCGCGCGTCCGCGTCCCGGTTTCCGCGCCGTCCATCCCTGGATGCTGGTGGGCGGATACGTCGCGGCGTGGACCGCTTTCAGCGCCGTCGTTACCGTGCTCCAAATCGCCCTGCAGCGCGCCACGATCCTCACCGGCGCGGCCGCGGCGACGCCGCTCGCCGGCGCCATAATCCTCGCCGCCGCCGGCCTTTATCAGTTCACCCCGCTCAAGGATGCATGCCTCAGCGGATGCCAGTCGCCGATCGGCTTCTTCATGACCCATTGGCGCGGCGGCGCGATCGGCGCGCTGCGGATGGGCGCGCGGCACGGCCTGATCTGCATCGGCTGTTGCTGGATGCTGATGGCGCTGCTGTTCGTCGCGGGTGTAATGAATCTGGCGTGGGTCGCTCTGCTCAGCGTGCTGGTGCTGCTGGAAAAGGCGACGCCGTGGGGCCGCCCGATCGGCCGGGTCGCCGGCGTCGCGATGCTGGCGGCGGCGCCGATCGTCTGGCTGGCGCGCTGAGCGGCGCGCCGGAAATTTTCACCGTCGGCCATTCGACGCAGCCCCTCGACGCGTTCCTCGAATTGTTGCGCCGGCACGAAATCGCGCTGCTTGCCGACGTGCGTTCGTTCCCGTCCTCGCGCCGCTGGCCGTGGTTCAATCAAGATAATCTGGCCGAAGCGATTACCGCCGCCGGCCGCGAATATCGCTGGTTTCAGGCGCTCGGCGGCCGCCGCCATGCCAAACTCGCCGATTCGCCCCATCGCGCCTGGGAGCATCCCGCGTTCCGCTCCTACGCCGCTTACGCCGACACTCCCGACTTCGCCGCCGGCCGCGCCGCGCTGGATGAAGCCGCGCGCCAGGCGCGCACGGCGATCATGTGCGCGGAAGGATTATGGTGGCGATGCCATCGGCGGATCATCTCGGACCATCTGACCGTCAGCGGATGGCGCGTGCGGCATATCCTACCCGGCGGCAAGCTCACCGACCACGAAATAACGCCGTTTGCGTCCGTCATCGGGGAACGCATCATCTACGATGGCGGCCAGCCGCCGCTCGGCCTCAAGTGATCCGAACCGGGCGCCTCTGTACATAAAGTGGCGCCACTTGGCGCCATTTCGTTATTGAGCGCCGGCGTTGCGTTCCAGGTAGTTCAGAATGGCGCGACGTTCGCCTTCGCTCAGCGGTGGCAATCCCGCTTGTGCAATCTTCGGCTCCATCGCGTCAACCTGCGTCGCCCACATCGCCACCGTCATCGAAGACGGCGCATACGGCTTATGACATGAGCCGCATCGCTGGGCGTACAGATGTTCAGCCGCGCTACCCTGTTCGGGCAACGACGCCGTGCGGCATCCCGCCAAACCCACGGCAATCGCCAGAGCGGCGGCAATCGCGAGCGCCATGGCGCGTCGCACGCGAGTCCTGAGCGTATCGGCATTCACGCGCAATTGACTATCAAGGCGAGAATTTGGCGCCAATAAGCTACGACATCCAAACCGCAATGAATCAACTGGAACAGCTACGCAATGCCTGTCAAATCAGGCGCGCGGCAGGCATCAGCGTCCTGATTTCGGCCTGAATCGCCGCAATCAACTTGAGACGGTCACTTTCCGGCAACGATCGCTTGCGCTCGTCCATCGGGCGCGTCCAGACCGGCTCCAATCGCATCCGATCGTCGGCATAGCGCGGAAAAACATGCCAATGAACGTGCGGCTCCTGATTCCCAAGGCATTCGTAGTTAAGCTTAAGCGGCTTGGTCACGCGTTCGATCGCTTTGGCGACGGCTATCAGCTCATCGAGCAGCTCATGCGCTTCGCCGCGCGACAGCGTATGCATCTCGCGCGCGTGCCGTTTGGCAAGAATCACGCAATAACCGCGATAAAACTGCGCGTCGCCAAGGATAAGCCAGCTACGCGGCAGCTCCGCGATCGCGTCGGGAAACGCGCCCGCCGCGATTCGCTCGATCATCGCGCAGATACCGCATCGCGCGGCCGTCGCGTCGCGCTCAGGCGTCATCGCTCGCCTCCGCCGCAACCTGCATCAGTTGGATCCGCGCGTCCTTGAGCAGCTCGGCGATCGTCTGCAATTTGTAGGGCCGGCCATAA
>DAHZDR010000147.1 GCA_027403435.1 Deltaproteobacteria bacterium | reverse complement strand
GGATCAGCACCGCGTGCGGTTCGCCCTCGCTGGCGACGACGAGGTTGAACGCCCAGGAGACGCCATAGAGCAGATAGACATAGGCGTGGCCTGGCGGACCGAACATCGCCGCCGTGCGCCGCGTCAGGCCGCGCGAGCTATGGGCGGCGCGATCCAATGGTCCGCGATAGGCCTCGGCTTCGACGATTCGGCCGGCGGTTTCGCCCGCGGCCGTGCGATGCACCAGCAGTTTGCCGATACAATCGCGGGCCACGGTCAGGACCGGACGCGCGTAGAAGGCGCGCGGCAGTCTGGCGCCGGGCGCGGCGTTGCAAGCGCTCGCGGCGATCGCGAAACTGGCTTTGTCAGTCTGGGCGGCGGCTGGCAATGGGCGCTTCCGTGGGCATGTGGCGGGCATTGGCGATCCCGAGCATAATCGGAAGCCGAAAACGAGGTAAAGCATTGGACCCACGAGGCAAGGCGGCCTTGATCACGGGCGGCGCGCGCATTGGCCAAGCGGTGGCGCAAGCGCTGGCGGCGCGCGGATGCGCGATCGGCGTGACGTGGCGGGAATCGCGCGCGGCGGCGGAGGCGACGATCGCGGCGGCGCGGGCCGCCGGCGTCGTGGCGACCGCCGTTCAGGCCGACGCCGCCAACGAGGCGCAGGTGCGCGCGGCGGTGGCGGAAATCGGCGCGCGGCTGGGCCGGCTCGACATCCTGATCAACATGGCGTCCACCTACGTGCGCACGCCCAATCCGACCGAGCGCGCATGGACCGAAACATTCCAGGCGAACGTGCACGGCGCCTTTTTGTTCGCGGCGCATGCGGCGCCTCTCATGAAAGCCGCCGGCGCCGGGCGGATCATCAACCTCACCGATTGGCTGCCGGCTAGCGGCCGTCCCCTGTATAAGGGATACGTTCCGTATTACAGCTCCAAGTCGGCGCTGATCGGCTTGACGGAAAGCCTGGCGCTGGAGCTGGCGCCGGAAATTCTGGTCAACGCGATCGCGCCCGGTCCGATTATCGCGCCGCCTGAACTTACCGCCGGGGAAAACGCCGAAGTGCTGGACGCGACGCCGCTGGGCCGCTGGGGTGGCGCGGAGGAAATCGCCAAGGCGGCGCTGTTCCTGATCGAGACGGATTTCGTTTCAGGCGAGTGTATCCGCGTCGATGGCGGCCGCCATCTGGCGTGACCGAACCGCGCCGCGAAGTCCGCGCCGGGCGAGCGCGCGGCGCGCGCTGGCGGCGCAACGTGGCGTCTCGGGCCGCGCGCCGTGATATGCTGCGAAAAATACGCCCATGACGACAGATCAAACCCTCGGAATCACGATCTTTTGCACGATCACGGTGGTCGGCGTGCTGACCCTGCTCTCGGTTTATCTCATGATCGGGATGGCTTGGCAGGACTACGGCAATCGCCATGAGCGGCCCAAGCCGCGCCCGGTCGAGCGCCCTTCGGCCGGCGTGCTGTTCTGGCGGGCGCTCCGGCGGAAATGTCCGATCTGCGGGCGCGGCGACGTGCTGCGCGGCTACTTCCACATGAATCCGAGCTGCTCGGGATGCGGCGCGGTGTTCTGGAAGAACGAGGGCGAATGGACCGGGCCGATGCTGATCGATTTCATTTTCGCCCTCGGGGCGTCGCTCTATGCGTGGGCGGCGCTGGTCTATTTCGGCTATTCGTTGGCGGCGCAGCTATGGCTGACCGGAGCGATCGCGATGTTCGGCGGAATCGCGATTATGCCGTGGTCGCGCAGCGTGTGGACGATGTTCCTGTTCGTCACCGGCGAAATCGAAGTCGTGGCCAAGCCGACGAAATAGCCGCCGCGCGCGGCCACCCGCCGCAACCGGGTTTACCGGTTCAAGCGGCTCCACGGCCCGGTCGGCATGGCGGTCACTGCGAACGGCCCGCACATGACGCCGATAAGCTCCGCTTTGTTGCGCCCGGTTTTCCTATGATCTATCTACAGGTGTGCCGACCCAAATCTCCTCGTCGAAAAGGGTGAGGCGTTCGTGAACTTCGTCGTAATTGATGTGGAAACGGCCAACCACGATCTGTCGAGCATCTGCCAAGTCGGAATTGCTTCCTTCCACGATGGCTTACTGCGCAATTCGTGGGAATCTCTGCTCAACCCTCAAGACGAATTCGACCCAATCTGTGTTTCGATTCACGGCATCGATGCAGAGAAAGTCCGGTCTTCCCCAAGTTGGGCCGCGGTCTATTCAAAAGTGAATTCGCGTCTTCAGGGAAACATTGTCGCGGGTCAGGAAAGGAGTTCGAAGCACCGCAAAGCGGAAGCGCTGATCAACCAGGGCCAGAAAATTCGCATCATTAGCGAAAGTGACTTCCAGCGCATTGCGGAGCGGCGGCTCGTGAGGCTTAGTGACCTAAGCTAACGTCCCGCAACCAAATTGGCCCACTCAGCGCGGGAGGGGGGCGCGTTGACATCGGGAGCGGGCGGGTTTAGGCTGCAACCCTTGGAGCAGCAGTCCGCGCCGTTTGTTGAGGCGTCGGAAAATACCGGAAAGCACCGGACAATCCGGCCGATCTTCTTTCATCCCGTTTCCAGCCATGTTTGATACCCTGAGCGATCGTCTCGAAGGCGTCTTTAAGAAGCTCAAGGGCCAGGGACGCATCACCGAGCGAAATATCGACGAAGCGCTGCGTGAAGTCCGGCTGGCGCTGCTGGAAGCCGACGTCAATCTCAAGGTCGTTCGCGATTTCATCGATCACGTCAAGAAGAAGACGCTCGGCCAGGAGGTGCTGCGCTCGCTCACGCCCGAGCAGCATCTGCTCAGGTTCGTCGCCGCCGAACTTCGCGAGGTGATGGGCGGCGGCGCGCGCGAACTCGACCTCAAGCTCAAGCCGCCGGTCAAGATCATGGTGGTTGGCTTGCAGGGTTCGGGCAAAACGACCTCGCTGGCCAAGCTTGCGCGCTTCCTCAAGACCGAGCGCAAACGGCATCCGCTGATGGTCTCGACCGACGTGCGGCGGCCGGCCGCGATGGAGCAGTTGCGGATTCTCGGCGGGCAAATCGGCGTGCCTGTGGCCGAGAGCCGCGAGAGCGAAGATCCGGTGGAGATCGTCAGCCGCGCGCTGATGCGGGCCGAAGTCGGCGGCCACGACGTCTTGCTGATCGACACCGCCGGCCGCCTGCAAATCGACGACGAGCTGATGGCCGAGCTGGACCGGCTCAAGGTCGCCGCCAATCCCCATCATGCGCTGCTGGTGGCCGACGCGATGACCGGCCAGGACGCGGTCAACGTCGCCCAGGGCTTCCATGACCGGCTCAAGATTTCGGGCCTGATTCTGACCAAGCTCGACAGCGACGCGCGCGGCGGTGCCGCGCTTTCGGTGCGGGCCGTGACCGGCGCGCCGATTCTGTTCGCCGGCATGGGCGAAAAGCTCGAGGCCTTCGAGGTGTTCCATCCCGACCGCCTCGCCTCGCGGATTCTGGGCATGGGCGACATGCTCAGCCTGATCGAGAAAACCCAGCAAAACTACGATCAGAACCAGGCGAAGGAACTCGAGCGCAAGCTCAAAAAGAACGAATTCACGATCGAGGATTTCGCCGATCAGCTCCGCACGATCCGCAAGATGGGATCGATTGGCGATCTGCTCGGCATGATTCCAGGATTGAAAAAGATCGCCGGACAGGCCGATTCCGAAGAAGCCAAGGTCGAACTCAGGCGGGTGCAGGCGATTATCGACTCGATGACCCGGCAGGAACGGCATAACCATCTGATTCTCAATGGACGGCGGCGCGCGCGAATCGCCGGCGGCAGCGGCACCTCCGTGCAGGACGTCAACCGCTTCGTCAAGCAGTTCGAGCAGACCCGCAAGATGATGAAGAAGATCACCCGGATGGGCGCGGGCCGCTCGATGATGCGCGGCCTGGGCTTCGGGGGCTAGAATAGCCAAGGGAGAGCATATCGCAGGTATGGCACTGGTAATCCGGCTGCGCCGTCATGGCGCCCGCAAGAAACCGTTTTTTCGAATCGTGGTGGCCGATTCGCACGCGCCGCGCGACGGGCGCTTCGTCGCCCAGATTGGCACCTACGACCCGGCGTTCAATCCGCCGAAGGTCACGCTCAAGGCCGACGTGGCGGACCATTGGCTCAAATCCGGGGCGCAACCCAGCGACACCGTGAGGAAGCTGCTCAAGCAAGCGACAAGCGCCGCTCAATCCGCCTGACGCCTTCCAGGGGAGCCTGCCATGAAGGAGCTAGTCCAGTTCCTGGCGCAGCAGTTGGTCAACAATCCTGACGCGGTCGAGGTCAAGGAAACCCAGGGAGACACCGCCTCGGTGCTCGAGTTGCGCGTCGCCAAGGAAGACCTGGGCCGCGTAATCGGCAAGCAGGGACGCACGGCCAAATCGATCCGCACGATCCTGAACGCCGTCGCTTCGCGCACCAACCGCAAGGTCGTGCTGGAAATAATCGAAGACAAATAGGCCGGGATGGACGCGGCCGACAGATTTTTGATGCTGGACACGACAGGTTCCGCCGGATCCAGCGCGCGGGTGCGGATCGGCTATCTCGCCGGCGCTCACGGGCTCAAGGGCGCGCTCCGGTTGCGGCTCGACGATCCCGCGTCGGCGACGCTCGCTTCGCTGCGCCGCGTCTTCGCCGGCGCGGCGGACGCGGAGCCGCGCGAATATCGCCTGACGGCGGTCGCGCGGCTGAATCGCGCGACGCTCAGGATCGCGCTCGAAGGAATCGCCACGCCCGCGGACGCGGACGCGCTGCGCGGCGCGATCCTGTCCGTCGCGGCGGAGGATTTGCCGGCGCTCGAAGCCGGCCAGTTCTATTATTTCCAGGCGATCGGCTGCGAAGTGGCGACCGTCGGCGGCGAACGTATCGGAGTGGTTGAAGAGGTGTTCAGCAACGGCGCCCACGACGTTTTGGTGGCGCGCGACGGGACGCGCGAAATCCTGATTCCGGCGATCGCCGACATCGTGCGCGCGATCGACCTGGAGCGCCGGCGCATCGTCATCGAGCCGGTTCCCGGCCTGCTCGACTAATCATTACGGCGCGCCCGCGTGCGGCGCACAAGCCTTCCGCGATGGAATTCCACGTAATCACGCTCTTTCCCGAAATGTTCGTGGCGCTCGACGCGGGCCTGCTCGGCCGCGCCCGCAATCAGGGACGGATCGTCCTGACCACGCATAATTTGCGCGATCACGGCCTTGGCAATTACCGCCAGGTGGACGACGCGCCCTACGGCGGCGGCAGCGGCATGGTGATGCGGCCGGAGCCGATCGCGGCGGCGATCGACGCGGTCGCCGCCGCGCATCCCGGACTGGTGAAAATCCTGATGACGCCGCAGGGCGCGCCGTTCACCCAGGCGGCGGCGCGGGAGCTGGCGTTCGCGGACGGACTCATGCTCATCGCCGGACGCTACGAGGGTTTCGACGAACGCGTGCGGACACTGGCCGATCGCGAAATTTCGATCGGCGACTACGTGCTGAGCGGCGGCGAATTGCCCGCGATGGTGGTGATCGAGGCGGTCGCGCGGCTGGTTCCGGGGGTGCTCGGGAATCCGGCGTCGCTTGACGAGGAATCGTTCGCGGACGCCGCGCTGCTCGAATATCCGCAATATACGCGGCCCGAGGAGTTTCGCGGGATGCGCGTGCCGGAGGTGCTGCTGAGCGGCGACCACGGCAAAATTCGCGCATGGCGCCAGAGCGAAGCGCGCCGGCGCACCGCGCGGCGCCGGCCCGGCCTCGGCGGCGCGCCGCGCAAAGCCTGACGTGGCCAGCCTGTACATCGCGATCGCGCATTATCCGGTGATCGATCGCACCGGCAAAATCGTCACGTCGGCGATCACCAGCCTCGACCTGCACGATCTCGCCCGCTCCGCGCGGACCTACGGCGCCAAGGCGTTTTTCGTCATCCATCCGGTGGCCGATCAGCGCGCTTTCGCCGCGCGCGTGCTCGACCATTGGCAAACCGGCCACGGCCGCCAGTTCGATTCGCGCCGGCGCGAGGCGCTCGACCTGACGCGGATCGTCGCCACGCTGGACGAAGCGATCGCGGCCGCCGAAGCCGCCAGCGCGGCCCGCCCGCTGATCGCCTTTACCTCCGCCCGCGCGCAAGGCGCAACCGGATGGGACGAGGCGCGCGCGATGCTCAGGCGCGCGGACGGTCCGCCCATCATGGCGCTGTTCGGCACCGGCTTCGGGATGGCGCCGACGCTGGCCGAGCGGGCGGATTTCACGCTGCCGCCGATTCTCGGCGCCAGCGATTACAACCACCTGTCGGTGCGCGCCGCCGCCGCTATCATTCTCGATCGGTTGTGCGGACGTTGACCGGCGCCGGCGCATGGCCGCGGCGCGCGCGCGATGCGATAATGCGGCGCGGCGCGCAATCCTCCCGGAAGGCCGGCCGCCGCGCGGAAACATGAAAATAATTACCGATTTAATGATTTTTTTCGGCGCCGTGATCCTGGTCACGGGATCCGACCTGGTGATCGAAACCGCCGGCCAGGACTTGTCGAGCGTGGGCGGCTTGCTCGGCACGCTGCTTTCGATCGTCGGCGTGTCGCTGCTCGCGGCGGGTATCCTGAGCCAGCGTTCGCGCGCGCCCGGCGCCTGTGCCGAAGACGGCGGCGAGCCGCGCTGATCGGCGTTCCGAACGGCCATGACGCGCGGCGCGGACGGAGGGAATCATCCGGCGATGACGGCGGAGGACAACGCGGCGCTTGGCCGCATCCGGTGGGAGCGCCGATGGCTGCTGGCGTGGGCGATCAGCGCGGCGCCGGCATTATGGGCCGCATGGCGCACGCCCCATCGCGGGCTTGCGATCGCCGCCGTTGGCTTGATCTGGACGGCGGGCGTGGCGCTCAGCCTCGCGCGGCTGCTGTTCGCCCACTGCCCGCGATGCGGCCGGCTGTTCCATTCGGCGGACGCCATGCCCAGCGTCGCGAAAATTTTTGCGCCGCGCTGCGGCCAATGCGGCCTGCGGCTCAAGCCGGAGCGAATCATCTACCCCAGCCTGGAGTAAAACCCGCCGTCAACGGACGGAATCGAGCCGCAATGAAAGTCGCCGCCGCGCGCGGTTGTGGCGGCCGGGTCAATTCGGTATGTTGAGTGGCTCACCTGCGGGGGTGGGACTCCCATGAACAGCGTAATTCAGAAAATTGAAGATCGCGCCTTGCGCACCGACCTCCCCGAGTTTCGCGTCGGCGATACCGTGCGGCTCCAGGTCAAGGTGGTCGAAGGCGAAAAAGAACGTATCCAGCCCTTCGAGGGCGTGGTCATCAAAATGAATCGCGGCGGCAATCGCGCGACCTTCACGGTGCGCAAGATTTCCTACGGCATCGGGGTCGAACGGATCTTTCCGTTCCATTCGCCGCGCATCGAAAAAATTCAGGTGCTGAGCCGCGGCAAGGTGCGCCGGGCCAAGCTCTATTATCTGCGCAGCCTGTCGGGCAAAGCGGCGCGAATCCAGAGCGCCGGCTAATCCCGCGCCGCCGGGCGGGCGCGCGGCGGGCGCGATCAGGATTCCGCTTCGGCGGCGGCGCCATGGCGGGCGCGTCCGACGATCAGGTCCGCCTCGATCCGCGCGCCTTCGTGTACCGTGAGCGTTTCGGCCTCGACGCGGCCTTTGACGTGCGCCGCCGGGCCGACGACTACCGCCTTGGCGCCAATCACCTCGCCATGAAATTCGCCTAGAATCAAAATTCGCGGGGTGCGGACGCGGGCGTCAACCGCGCCGGTTTCGGAGATCACGACCAGATCGGTCGAGCTGATTTCGCCGCGGAACTGGCCGTCGATTCGCGCCGGACCGGAAAACGCCAGCTTCCCTGAGATATTGATATTGCGGCCGACGGCGACGCGCATGCGATCGTCGATCCAGGCGTGATCGAGAGACCGCGGCGGCGCCGCCGCCAGCGGCCGCTTCGCCTCCGCCGCGGCGGCGGGAGCGGCGGGTTTCGCAACCGGTGTCTCGCTACGATTCGTCAGTCGCATCGGACCACCCCGCGCCGGATCAAGGCGCCGGAAAGACGTGGCACGCCACGGCGTGGCCGCCGCTTCCGGCGACCAGCGGGGGCGTCACCGTCTTGCAGATATCATTCGCATAGGGGCAGCGCGGATGGAAGCCGCATCCGGCCGGCGGATCGAGCGGACTGGGAACTTCGCCCGGCAGCTTGATCCGTTCGGCGCGCGCGGCGGCGTCGATCGCGGGAATCGCGGAAAGCAGCGCGCGCGTATAAGGATGGCGCGGCGCGGCATAGATTGTCTCGCGATCGGCCACTTCCACGATCTTGCCCAGATACATAATCGCGACGCGCCGGCTGATGTGCTCAACGACGCGCAGATCGTGCGCGATGAACAGGTAGGTGAGCCGCAGATCGTCCTGCAAATCCTGAAGCAGGTTGATGATCTGCGCCTGAATCGAAACGTCGAGCGCCGACACCGGTTCGTCCAGCACCAGGAAGCGCGGCTCGACGGCGAGCGCGCGGGCGATGCCGATACGCTGGCGCTGGCCGCCGGAAAATTCGTGCGGCAGGCGCTCGAGCGCTTCCGGGCCGAGGCCGACCCGCTCGAGCATCCGCACCACTCGTTCCTCTTTCTCGCGGCCCCGGGCGAGGCGATGGATTTCGATGCCTTCGGCGACGATCGCCCGCACCCGCATCCGCGGATTGAGCGACGAATAGGGGTCCTGAAAAACGATCTGCATCTGCCGGCGCATCTGACGCAGCTCGGCGCGGGTGAGCGCCGCCAAATCGCGTCCAGCGAAGAAAATTTGGCCGGCGGTCGGTTCGATCAGGCGCAGGATCAGGCGGCCGAGCGTCGATTTGCCGGAGCCGGATTCGCCGACGAGGCCGAGCGTTTCGCCCGGCGCGATTGCGAGTTCGACGCCGTCAACCGCCTTGACCGTCAGCCGCGGGCCGCCGAACAAGCCCCGCTGGCCGGCGGGAAACTCCTTGCGCAAGCCCACGCATCGCAGCAGCGCCTCCGCCAGATTCGGCTCAGACGCGGATACAGGCGACATGATGGCCGGGAGCCTTTTCTTCGAGCGGCGGTTCGACGCGCGCGCAGTCATCGATCGCCAGCGCGCAGCGCGGATGAAACCGGCATCCGGCGGGCGGATTCAGCGGGCCGGGTATAAAGCCCGGAATCGCCTGCAAGCGCCGCCGCCGTTCGCCGCTGACGCCGGGAATCGAGGCGAGCAGACCCTTGGTGTACGGACTAAGCGGATTGCGGAACAGTTCGGCCGCCGTCGCCCGCTCCATCACCCGCGCGGCGTAAAGAATCGTCACGTCGTCGGCGTACTGGGCGACGATTCCAAGGTCGTGGGTGACGAGGATCACGGCCAGCCCCAGGCGCTCCCGCAACTCGCGCAGCAAATCGAGAATCTGCGCCTGAATCGTCACGTCGAGCGCGGTCGTCGGCTCGTCGGCGATCAGCAGGCGCGGATTGCACGCCAGCGCCATCGCGATCATCACCCGCTGGCGCATCCCGCCCGAGAGCTGATGCGGATAATCGCGCAGGCGACGGTCGGGATCGGCGATTCCGACCATCCGCAGCGCCTCGATCGCGCGGTCGCGCACGGCGGCGCGCGGCAGGCGCTGATGGAGCCGGATGGCCTCGCCAATCTGGTTGCCGATGGTGAAAACCGGATTGAGCGAAGTCATCGGCTCCTGGAAGATCATCGCGATCCGGGCGCCGCGAAGCGCGCGCATCTTCGGTTCCGGCAGATTGACCAGATCCATTCCATCGAAAGTGATTGAGCCGCCGACGATCCGGGCGTTGTCCGGCAACAGGCGCATCACGGAAAGCGCGCTGACGGTCTTACCCGAGCCGGATTCTCCAACGATACCGGTAAGGCGGCCGGGCGCGACCGAGAAACTCACGCCGTCCACGGCGCGAACTTCGCCGCGCGGCGTGAAGAACGAGGTGCGCAGGTCTTTGACTTCGAGCAGCGGCTGCACGCGGGGATCAAGCTATCATCGCGGCGCGCCCGCCCAAAGCGGCGCTCAGGCGCGGGCCAGTTCGCCGAGCGCGCGCGCGGTCTCCAGCGGATGGGTGAACATCAGCTCATGGCCGGCCTTGATCGAGCGAGTGGCGGGATTGCGCAGTTTGCCGGCCAAGACGCGCCACTTCGCGGGATCGTCGAAAACCATGTCGTTTTCGCAAAAAAGATAGCCGGTTGGCGTCTGCGAGCGGTAAAAATCCTTGAGCGAAGCCTTTTCGGCGGCCGGCGCCGTCGGTTCCGGCACGAGCGCCGAAAGCACGAAATCCTGCAAGCCGGGCGCGCCGTCCTGGATAAACGCGGCGCGGAATCGCTCCGGCGCAAGGGTAAAGGCCGGCGCGCCCTCGGCGATACCGCGCATCTGCGCCGCGGCGCTTTCGGGCATCAGCGAACCCATATCCTCAAACGCGCTCGAATCCTCGGACACCACCAGCGCGGTGACGAAGACCACGCGCTTGATCCGTTCGGGAATCCGTTCGGCGACGCCGGCGATCGTCATGCCGCCGAGACTATGGCCGGCCAGCACGACATTGCGCAGATTGCGCTCCTCGATAAAGCGCACGACGCTCTCGACGTAACCGGCGCGGGTCGCGCGGGCGGGATCGAGATGATTCGCGCCGTGCGCCGGCAAATCGACCGCATAGGCGCGGTCGCCGCCGGCTTCGAGCTGGCGGATGACGCCCGCCCAGCACCATGCGCCATGCCACGCGCCATGCACGAGAACGTGATTTTCGGCCATTGTCGTACGCTCCGCATTCCAGATGCGTCGAATCATTAGCGCCGCGCCGGCCGCGTTGTAAAGCGGCGAT
>DAHZDR010000125.1 GCA_027403435.1 Deltaproteobacteria bacterium | reverse complement strand
GGCCGCGCCGCGCCATGCGGTCGTCAGACCCGCGCCGATCGTCCGTCCGCGCCCGACTCCGCGCCATCGCCAGATCGTGCGCCCACGGCCGCCGGCGCCGTCGGGCACGGCGAAATCCGTCGCGCCTCCGAAACCGGCGCCGCCAGCGGCGAATTCAGCGCCGGCCGGCGGCGCGGCCGCGCCGGCAAATCCCGGCGCGCCTGGAGCGGTCGGCGGCGGACCGGGACTCGGCGGCGACGCGGCCGGCGCGCGCGCGACTTTCGCGCCGACGCCGGCCATCCCCGACGATTTGCGCCAGGACGCAATCAATGCCGTCGCTATCGCTCATTTTATCGTCAAGGCCGACGGCAGCGACGAGGTCGTGCTTTCGCAACCGACCATGAACCCGGAATTGAACCAGATTCTGATCAATACGCTCAAACAATGGCGATTCTTTCCGGCGATCAGGAAAGGCGTTGCGATCGACTCCGAATTTGACGTACGCATTCCTGTGACGGTGCAATAAAAGTGGGGAATTCACGAAAGGGCCGGAATGCGGACGGCGTGTTCGGCGCGATTGACTTCCTGAGCGCGGCCGCCGAACCGGCGCTCGGCCGCTTCGTGCGCGCGCATCGCGGCGCCGCATACGCCGAGATGCGCTTCGAGGCTTCGTTCAGCCGCACGGCTTCGGCAGTCGATGGCGCCGCGCGTGACGCGACCGAAAGCGCCAACGCCGCCTTCGGCGTGCGGGTGCGTTACGCGGCGCCGGGTGGCGTCGCCGGCCACGGCTTCACCGGCGTCGAGGTCGGACGGCTGGCGCTCAGCCGCGCGCGACTCGCCGCGGCGCTCGAAGGCGCGCTCGCCGAAGCTTTCGCGCGCGCGCGATACAACGCCCGCGCACAATCCGCGCTGCTGCGCGCGGCGCCCGCCGCCGTCGCCAAAGCGCTGGCCGCGCTCGGCGAAGCGCCGCCTTCGGCGGAACGGGCGGAAGTCGCCGCGATCTTCCGCCGCAATCCGCGCACGCTCGATCCGGCGGAACTTGGCCGGACCTGCCGCGAGGCCTCGGCGGAAATCGCCGCGCTTGGCCCGGAGATCGCCTACAACGCCGTCGCGGCCTTAGCCGAACTTCGCCACGAGCTTTTCATCAACAGCGCCGGCGCGAACATCTCGCAGGCGTTCGCCTTTTCGCAGGGCGATTGTTACGTCGTCGCGGCGACCGCCGACGGCCATCAGGAGAGCTACGACACCATCGGCCAGCAGCGCGGCTTCGAGTGCCTGGCCGAAGACTGGCGCGACGAGTTGATGCCGAATCCGAGCCTGCACCGCTTCGCCGTTGAACTCGCGCGCGAAACCCGCGAGGTCGCGGCGGCGCCAATTCTGAAACCGCCCGCGGGCGAAGTGGTCGTCGTCACCGATCCGCATTTCAACGCCCTGATCGCCCACGAAATCATCGGCCATCCGTGCGAGGCCGATCGCGCCTTGAAGATGGAAGCGGCGTACGCCGGACGAAGCTGGTTGCTGCGCTCGCTCGAACACAACGAAATCGGCCGCCCGGTCGGATCGCCGCTCCTGTGGGCCTGTTCGGATCCGACGCTCAACGGCTACGGCCATTACCTCTACGATCACGAGGGCGCGCCGGGCCGCCGCGTGACGCATATCGAGGGCGGCGTCTTTCGCGGCTTTCTGAATTCGCGGACGACGGCCGCCGCGCTCGGCGTCGAACCCAACGGGTCGGCGCGCGCCAGCGAAGGATGGCATGCGCCGCTGGTCCGGATGTCGAACACCTTCATCATGCCCGGCCAGAGCGATCCGGCGCGAATTATCGCGGAGGTGGATCGCGGCTACTATGTATGCGGCCACCTGGTGCCGTCGATCGCCGAATCGCGCGAAAACTTCCGCATCTCGGCGCGGCGCGTGTACGAAATCGATCATGGCCGGATTGGCCGGCTTTACCGCTGCGGCTCGGTGATGGCGGATTCCAAGAGTTTCTTCAAAGCGATTGACGCCGTCGGCCACGACTTGCGCCTGGTCGCGATCCCCAACTGCGGCAAGGGCCAACCGATGCAGGTGAAACGAATGTCGAACGGCGGACCGACGCTGCGCTCGCGCGCGCGCCTCGGCGTCGGGTAAACCGGCGATGCGCTCGATAACGGAGATGCGCGGGTTTGTCCGGGCGGCGATCGCCCTGCTCTCGCGCCAGCGCGACCTTGGCGCATTCGAGGTTTACGTCTCCTCGAGCGAGCATCGCGTGGCGCGGCTCAACCACACGTCGGACCTGCCATCGCGCGGCGTCGAGGAGTTCAAATCGCTCAACGCCGACGGTTTCGCGATCCGGATCGTGATGGCGCGCGACGCGCATGAGATTGGCAACGCCGCGATCGCCGGCGATCTGAGCGTCGATGCGCTGCGCGAAGCGCTCGTCCGCGCGCGACGCGGCGCGATCGTCGATCCCCATTTTCCCGGATTGCCGCAAGGACCGCAGCGGCTGGCGCGCAACGCGGACGCCGCGGCGCGAACGGATCTGTTTCGCGCGAATGACGGATTGATCGCGGCCGCGGCATGGCGCGTGATTGGCGGCGCGATCGGCGCGTTTCAATCGCGCATGAAGCTCGCGATGCCGCGTCCGGGACTGGTGATTGGCGGCGACCTGTCGCTGATTCGCGACCGGATCGCGATTGGCGGATCGAACTTCGACGGCCCGCGGACGGACGAAAGCGCCAGTTTTTCCTCGTCCGTAACCGCGCTGGTCGAAGCGCTCGAAGCCAAGGGAACGGCGACGGCGGCCGGCGTCTCCGCCGCTGAATTGACGCGGGCGGGCGAACGCCTCGGGCGCGAAGCGGTCGTGCGCGCGCTCGCGCTGCGGCATGGCGAACGGCCCCAGGCCGGCGTCTATCGGGTCGTGATGGGGCCGCAGCCGATCGCCGAAATCCTCAATTACATGGTAATTCCGTCGCTGACGGCCGGCGCCTTTCAGGCGGCGAATTCCGCCTATCAGGGCCGCTTCGGCGCGCTGGCGATGGATGAACGGCTGAGCCTCATCGACGATCCGCACGCGCCCGCGGGTTTTATCCATAGACGCATCACCTGCGAAGGGC
>DAHZDR010000085.1 GCA_027403435.1 Deltaproteobacteria bacterium | reverse complement strand
CCGAATCTGGTTTCGACTTTCCATATTTCGGGCGTCATCTTCAGCACGGTCTATCAGAGCGGGAATCCCGCCGACGCGCTGCACAATATCCCGAGCTTTTCAGTCGCTCCGGGCCAGGGCGCGCTGTTCGAATTCACCGTGACGGAACCCGGCGATTATCGCTTTGCCGACGCCGCCGGCGCGCATGCGTATAAAGGCGCCTTGGGCGTGATCCGCGCCTCGCGATAACCGTTCGCGTGGCGCTCGCGATCGCGGCGTTTCGTGGACCGCGGCAAGTCTGGTAGATCGAAGAGCCAGCAAAAATGGCGCGCTCTTCGACTTCCAGAGGCGCCGCGCGGCGTGACTGGAAAGCGCTTTCGGCGGCGCGGACGGCGTGAAAACCAACCGGGCGATTGCGGCGGGCGGCGAGGCGCCGCGCGGCCGCGCGCTTCGTGATGGCCGATCCGGAAGCCACGGGCGGCGGCGCGCTGGAGCAACCTCGGAATCAAACGCCGGAGAAACCGCATGCATTACGACCCCAGGCTCCGCAATCATAATTTGCGGCACGATCCGCTGACCGCGCTGGTGGTGCCGCGGCCGATCGGATGGATTTCGACGATCAGCCCCGCGGGCGTAGTCAATCTTGCGCCGTACAGCTTTTTCAACGCGGTCGCGGCCAATCCGCCGTTCGTGATGTTCGCCAGCGCCGGCCGCAAACATTCGCAGCGCAACGCCGAGGCCTCGGGCGAGTTCGTCACGAATCTGACGGTTTGGGATTTGCGCGAGGAGATGAATATCACGTCGGCCGACGTTGGCGAGGAAGTGAGCGAGCCGGAACTGGCGAAGCTCGCGATGGCGCCGTCGGTCGCCGTCAAGCCGCCGCGGGTCGCGCGCACGCCGGTCGCGTTCGAGTGCAAGTACCTCAAGACCGTCGATCTGCCCGGTCCGGACGGCAAGCCGCATCCGTTTTCGATCGTGATTGGCGAGGTCGTCAGCATCTTCATCGACGATGCGGCGATCGTCGATGGCCGGGTCGATCTGTCGGCGGCGCGGCCGATCGCGCGGCTGGGCTATCTCGACGAATACGCCGTGGTGGACACGGTCTTCCGGATGAAGCGGCCGGGCTGAGCGAAAAAACCGGGCTGGCGAAAATCGCCGGCCCGCGAGCGTTGCGCGCACGCGGTCCGCGCGGCCCTTAGGAAACCTCGGCGCAAGTCAGGTGGTCATTTTGGACGGAGTCCGCGCGGCGAAGAATCCCGGGATTCTTCGCCGCGCTCAGAATGACAAAGTGGGACGCCCGGAATGACTAATGATGGCGCGCCCGGAATGACCGGGCATGGCGCCCGGCATGACCGGATGGGCCGTGTGCGGAGCTTCCTTACGGGCGCACGCGATCGATCTTTTGATCGGCCAGTTCGGACGGTTTGTGGCCCGAGGCCACGCGTGATTCCTTGTAGTCGTGCATCGCCTTGACGATCGCCTGCACGGAGGTGTTGAAGAGCATCTCGCGCTTGCCGGCGGTCCAGTCGCGCGAATACAGAATCGGCGCGGCGCTGCCCTGAAATTGCGGCATCACGTGGCGCGCGAGCAATTCGTAGGAACGCAGCGTTTTTTCCCGCGAGGCCCATTCGTGCGCGAGCACCAGCAGGCCGCCGAAGCCGCCGCCGGACGCCTCGATCACCTCATTGATGCGCTTGATCGCTTCGTCGGGCGTGCCGACGATCGCGCCGCCGCGGCCGATCATCCGATCGACCGTCATCTCTTCCGCCGGCTGGCCGGGATATTCCTCGAACTGGATTCGCGCCGCCAGCGTTTCGATAAAATACTTCTGGATCCAGGCGTTGCCGCCTTCGCGCACGTCGTCGGCCGCTTCTTTGGCCGATTCCGCCAGATGGACCGGAAAAACCAGCCGCCAGTTCTTGCGATCGACGGTCTTGCCGTTCTCCGCCGCGATTTCTTCGGCCATCGCCCAGCGCTTGGGCAGGCCGTCGAGGCCGCCGTGGGTGAACGCCGCGACCGACAGCACGCCGCATCCGAGCTTGCCCGCCGCGACCATTCCGGAGGGCGAAATCGTATTGGCGACGAAGATCGGCGGATGCGGCCGCTGGAACGGCTTCACCTGCAAATGCGCGTCGCGCAGCTTGAAGTACGAGCCATCGACCGTGACGCCGCCCTCTTCGGTGAACAGGCGCATCACCGCCTGTAGCCCTTCGACCATCCGTTCGCGCTGCGTGGTGGTATCGATGCCGAGCATGTAGGCGTCGCTGGGCAGCGCGCCGGGTCCGCAGCCGAGGATCACCCGGCCGCGAGTGAGTTGGTCGAGCATCGCGAAGCGGTTGGCGATATGAAACGGATGATGATACGGCACGCTGACCACGCCCGCGCCGAGCATGATCCGTTTGGTGCGCGTGGCGGCGACCGCCATGAAAATTTCCGGCGACGGAATAATTTCCCATCCGGCCGAATGATGCTCGCCGATAAAGGCTTCGTCGTAGCCAAGCTGGTCGAGCCATTCGATCAGTTGCAGATCGCGCTCGTAGGCGAGCGCCGGATTTTCACCGGCCCGATGGAACGGGGCCATAAATATGCCGAATTTCATGTTTGCTCTCTGGAAACCGCGCGGAACGTAATCAGCCACGACGCGACGCAATTAAGTCACCTTACGCCCGAAACGCCAGCCACGACAACCGTAAGGATCGCGCCGCTGGCGTTCAGGAACGGCGGCCACGGCCGCGGCGCGCGGGTTTCAGCGGCGGATTCCAGCGCGTTCAGCGGGTCATCACTTCGCGATAATAGCGCCAGATCGCGCGCTGCGTGGTTTCGTCGGTCTCATGGCCGGCGCGCGCGCCATCCGGCTCGCGGTCCTCGCGATGCAATCCGCGGCGCAGCAGCAGCCATTCGTTGACGCGCGCGGCGAAACCCTCCTGATTGCGCTCGTAGGCCTCGAAATCGTCGGGCGCGACGCGGCCGGCCGGCCCGTGAATCAGATAGGTTTCGGCGAGCCGGCGCTGATTGATCTCGTCGGGCGCGCCTTTGAGCAGCGTCGGATAGTAATGAATGACGGTTTCGTTCACGCTCACCGGCTGAATCACGCGGAACTGGTTAAGAATCAGAATCAGGTTGGGAAAGATGCAGAAATGCGGCGGACCTTGCGCGATTATGCGGTCGGCCTCCGCGGCGCCGTGGCGGCGTTCCATCGCCGCGCGATAATCCGCGAACGTCTCGCGGCTCCATCCGGGCGGCACGATACGGCCGCCGTTGCGGGTATTGACGGCGTTAAGATCGAGTTGCGCGGCGCCGTTGCCCAAATCGCGGGCGCGCGCGTCGCTGCGCTCGCCGAAAATCGCCTCCATGTCGCCCTTGCCGCGCGTCATCATGACCATCGCGGCGTGATGGAGGATATTGGGATGGTAGCCGTCCACGGAATTTTCCAGCGCCATCTTCCAGTTGCCGCGATAGGAATGCTTGAGCACGCCCGAGCGCACGACAATTTCGCCCTCCGGCGAAAGATCGACGAACTGATCGAGCAGGCTCCGCGCGCGGCCCAGCCGCTCTTCGAGGCTCGGACCGTCCGGACTCAGGCTGGCGAAAATCAGGCCGCGATAGACGCCGGTCCGGGGCACGCGCGTCAGCGGGAAATCGGTTTTGCGGAACGCTTCGTCGTAACCGGACGCATACGGCACGCCGACCAGATCGCCGCGATTATTGAAGGTCCAGCCGTGATAGGCGCAGCGGAACGCATGGGAATTGCCGCGCTCGTTTTGGCATACGCTGTTGCCGCGATGCGGGCAGCGGTTCAGCATCAGATGGACGGCGCCGTCCTCGTCGCGCGAGACGATCACCGGATCGAGGCCCATCCGGCGCGTGAGGTAGTCGCCGGGTTCGGGAATTTCGCTTTCATGGGCGACGTAGAGCCATTCACGCCGCCAGATTTTCTCGATTTCGTCCTGAAAGATCGCCGGGTCGTAGTAGAGTCGGCCGTTGACCCGGTCGTCGCGGACCAGATCGCCGTATTCCAGGCCGTTTGAGGCCAGCATCGTCGCCATCGCCAAACCTCCAATACGCGGTATCGCCAGGGCGCGTCCGCGCGGGCGAATTATCGAGCGCCTTCCGGCGGACGTTTGCCGTTGCGCCGCGCGTGGCCGTCGGCGCGTGGTTCATCGGCGCGCGCGGGATCGAGAAATGGCGCAAGTTCGTCATGCCGCAGCGCGGCCAGCGCCGACAATTCCAGCGGATCGAGCGTCACCGCGCGGCCGTTGCGCGCGTCGCGGATTGTGAGCCGCGGGCCGTTGCCGCGGTCGTCGCGTTCGACCTCGACCGCCGCAAATTCGTTGTTCAGCCGCATCACCATCGCTCGACCGCCGGCGCCGCCGTCGCGCTCAAATCAAGAACATCAGATTCGGCAACGGCTCGTCGCTGTTCAACAATAGCACCTTCTTGAAACGAATCCGGAAACCGTCGGCGTGCGCCGCCAGATGATGAATCGTTTCGCCGGCCCATAGCGTCTGGCGATGGCGATGCAGCTCGGCCAGAATGAAATTCGCGCGCACGACGATCGGGCCTTCGCTGGCCGGTTCGATTTCGATATTGGCGATCAGCCGCTTGAGCCGTGGCGCGCGCTCCTTGAGCCACAACGTCTCCTTGAGCCGCTGGATGCGGTTGCGCAACTGGCGCCCGCGGTCGTAGATGACCGAAACCGTGCGGGCCGGGTCGCTATCGTCGTCGCCGCAGGGCGCCCAATAGGTCGCGTCGTCCTCCCACAAGGCGAGCCAGTCGTCATAGCGATGCGCGTCCATCAGGCGCGCCTCGTGATAGAGGAATCGCGCGATTTCGTCCGGCTTCGCGCCCATCGATAGGCCTCCCCGCGGGCGTCCGCGCGGTCTCCGGACCGGCCGGAGGGCGCGCCCGATTCGATCGTTGGGGTAGCAGAATTCGCGCGGAATTGCACGGCGTCCGCAATCGAGAGCGCGGCGGCCTTGCGGCGCTCAATCTCCAGCAATTGGCTTTGCGGCGCGGCGCATCCCGACGATTGTTTCGATTGTGCGATTGGCGAATAATTGAACGCTCACCCAATCACTGGCGACGGGCGCCATTCAGGTTAAGGCGGACGAGGAAGTCGAGGGATGACGAAGCACTTGCGGTGGTCGGCGGTTCTTTATGCGGCGGCGCTCGCCATGACGGTCTCCGGATGCGTGGCCAGGGCCGGATGGCAATACCTGCCGAATCCC
>DAHZDR010000083.1 GCA_027403435.1 Deltaproteobacteria bacterium | reverse complement strand
TCTGCGCAACATTATTGAGCAGGGCGGCCAGGCGATGGACAAATCCGCACAGATGCCGGCGTTCGGCAAGAAACTTACGCCCGCCCAGGTGAATGATCTGATCGCCTATATCCGCACGTTTTCGCGATAAGCGCTCACGCGGGCCGCCGTCAGGCGCGGGCGAACCGCTTGGTGATTTTGCGCGCGGCGGCGCGGCTCGTTGCGCCGGACTTCGTCGGCGATCGGTTCGTGCGGCGCCGCCCCGAATAAAGACGGCGGCGCAACGCCACGGCCCGCTTCCGGACCGTGGCGCCGCTCAGCGGACGCCGATCGCGCCCGAATCGATTAGTGGACGCCGATCGCGCCGGCGCCGCGCAGCTTTTCCAATTCCGCCGCGCTGAAGCCCCATTCGCGCAGGGCTTCCTCGGTATGCTCGCCGGGCCGCGCCGGCGGACGTTGAATCGCGCTCGGCGTGCGGCTGAAGCGCGGGGCCGGCGCCGGCTGCGGCACGCCCTCGACCTCGACAAACGTCCCGCGCTGGACGTTATGGGGATGCTTCGGCGCTTCCGCCATGTTGAGGACCGGGGCGAAGCAGACTTCGCTGCCCTCCATAATCTTGCACCATTCGGCGCGCGTCTTGGCCTTGAAAACTTCAGCAAGTTTCTTCTTGAGCGCCGGCCATTGCGTGCGATCCATCTGGCGCGGCAGTTCCTGGCCTTCGAGTCCGGTCAGGCGCAGCAGCTCGGCGTAGAATTTTCCTTCGATCGAGCCGATCGCGACATACTCGCCGTCGCTGGTTTCATAAACGTCGTAAAAATGCGATCCCGTATCCAGGATGTTTTCGCCGCGCCTGTCGACCCACATCCCCGCCGCATGCATCCCGTACACCGCCGTCAGCAGCGACGCGGCTCCGTCCACCATGGCGACGTCGATCACCTGGCCCTTGCCGGATTTTTGCGCTTCGAGCAGTCCGGCCACGACGCCGAGCGCGAGATAGAGGCCGCCGCCGCCGAAATCGCCAACCAGATTGAGCGGCGGCGTTGGCGCATGGCCGGTGCGGCCAATCGAGGCGAGCACGCCGCTCAGCGCGATATAATTGATGTCGTGGCCGGCCGCATGCGCCAGCGGTCCCGCCTGACCCCATCCGGTCATCCTGCCGTACACCAGCTTGGGATTGCGCTTAAGGCATTCGTTGGGACCGAGTTCCAGCCGCTCCATCACGCCCGGCCGGAAACCTTCAAGGACGGCGTCGCCCTTTTCCACCAGGCGCATCGCCGCGGCGCGTCCCTCGGGCCGCTTGAGATCGATCGCGACCGAACGGCGGCCGCGATTCAGCAGGTTGTATTTGACGTCCATCGAGATGCCGAGTTTGGCGTCCTCGGCGCGGTCGATACGCAAGACTTCGGCGCCCATGTCCGCCAGCAGCATCGCGCACATCGGAGCCGGTCCAATCCCCGCGAACTCGACGATTTTATAGCCGCTTAAAACTCCCATGATGATGGCCTCCGCTTGATCTCGATGAAGCTAATCCGCCGCCGCCGCGGCGTCCATTACGAGTCGGGTAATCGCCGCGCGCGCCAGCCGTTCAGGTCCGGATCGGTTTGCCGTCCGGCCCGTGATAATTCGCGGCCGTGATGCGCAGCGTCTTGAAGCGCCATCCGGCCGCGGTGCGCACGAATTCATCATTATACACGCCCGCGACGCGAATCGGTTTGCCGTCTTTGGCGCGCACCAGATGCGCCACGATATGCCATGTGCCGGTCGCGGCGTCGCCGTTCACTTCGATCACCTGATTGGTGATCCGATGGAAGGCGTAGGGCAACCGTTCCTGAAACGATTTGAAGAGCGCGCGGATACCGTCGTGGCCCGCGCCGCGGCCAACGCCGTCGCCCTCCCACAACCCGTCGGGCACGAACAGCGAGGCGACGCCGTCGTAGTTATGCGACGGACGGTCCCAGCCGCCGTCGGCATAGTCGCAATATTGCGCCTTGAGCTTCGCGATCGCCTGGATATCTTCCTGCGCTTGCAGGCGCTGTTCGAGCGTTATCGCCATGGCATGCTCCGCCGGCGCGCCAGCGCCGGATTCGCCGGACAAATGAGTCGCCCCCTTGGCGAAAATTCGCATATCCGGATCGGATAGGCAAACCCCGCCGCGGACCCGCACAGCGGCGTTCGGGCGAGCGCGCGTTCGGGACTAGCGTTCGCGCTCGCCGGCGATGAACTGTTCGACGCGCTCGCGGGCGACGTCATCGGGAAGCTGTTCGGGCGGATGCTTCATCATGTATGCGGAAATCGAGTACAGCGGACCGCCGACGCCACGGTCGCGCGCCAGCTTGAGGCAGCGGATTGCGTCGATCACCACGCCGCCGGAATTCGGCGAATCCTGCACCGACATCCGCAATTCGAGTTCGATCGGGACGCCGGCGAAACCCTCGCCCTCGATTCGCAGGAAGCAGACCTTGTTGTCGTTTTGCCACGGAATGTAATCCGACGGACCGATATGCACGTCCACGTCAGGCATCCGCTCCGGCAATACGCTTTGCACCGCCTCGGTCTTGGAAGTGCGCTTCGATTCCAGCCGCGCGCGGTCGAGCATGTTGAGGAAATCGGTATTGCCGCCAGTATTGAGTTGATAAGTGTGCTTGAGTTTGATCCCGCGCTCGGCGAACAGCTTCATAATCGCGCGATGCAAAATGGTCGAGCCGAGTTGCGACTTGACGTCGTCGCCGATCACCGGAATCTTGCGCGCGGCGAATTCTCTGGCCCATTTCTCGTGCGAAACGATGAACACCGGCATGCAGTTGAGCAGGCTCACCCCCGTCTCCAGGCAAGCGCGCGCGTAGCGCTCGACCGCAAGCTGGCTGCCGACCGGCAAATAACAAAGTAACACTTCGGCGCCGGTTTCACGCAAACGTCGTTCGATATTCGCCGGAGTGACGTTCTCAGCCGGCACAAAAGTGCGCTCCGGCGGATAGTTGCGCATATGCGGAGCGACGCCGTCATGAATTTCGCCCATCTCCACAGTGACGCCATAAGCGGGCAAATCGCGCCAGATTGTAACGGTGTTATTCGGCGGTGCGAAGCAGGCCTCGGCCAGCGGTCGGCCGACCTTGCGCGCGTCAATGTCGAAAGCGCACACCATCTCAAGATCTTCGGGACGATAGCCGCCGAGGTCGTAATGCATCAGCCCAACCGGCGTCATGCGGGCCGTGTGGGGCACATGCTTGTAATGCTCCAGGCCCTGAAGCAGTGAGGAAGCGCAATTGCCCACCCCGGCGATAGCCACCCGAATCTTCGACATTTATTTTGTCAGTTCGCCGTCAGGGGGTTCGGCGCCGCCAAACCCCTGGGGCAACACCCTCCTCCGCCGCGACGGATGAAAGTCCCGCGACGACCGGTAATTTCATAGCGGACGCGCGCGCCAAAGTAAATTAGGTAGGCTGAAAGAGCGCCATTGATGCTATCAGACGCGCGACGCGGTGATTTGGCATCTTAGGAGCATCTTTTGTCTCCAATTGTTCCTTTGATACGGCAGTCAGCATCCGATTGGCCAATTCCCCGATATCGG
>DAHZDR010000076.1 GCA_027403435.1 Deltaproteobacteria bacterium | reverse complement strand
CAATTGACGCAGATAGGCGACGACCGCGCGCATCGCGGCCTGTTTGCGGGCAAGCTCCGCGCCAAGTTGGGCTTGCCGCGCCTGAAGCGCCGCCGCGATCGCGCTTTGCGCTTGCGCCGCGATTAGCCGCAGCCGCTCGCGGATTTGCGCCTCGAGCGCGCGCCGCGTCGCCGTGCGCGCTTTGTCCGTGCGCAATTGAAAGCGCGCGGCCTGAAGTCGCAGCGTATCGACTTGCGCGGCGAGCCGTCCGATTCGCGCCTGCAAATCCACACTGGCCCGGTCCAGCCGCGCCTGCGACCGGGCGCGCGCGGCCATCGCGATTTCCCGGAACAGGCTGGCCAATTGCAACTCCAGCGCCGACGCTTCGACCCGCTTCACCGGATCGACGTAAACCACGATCGTCGCGGCCGCGCCGGACTCGAAGGCCCGGGTCGTGCCGGGCGGTATCAGGATCGCCAGCGGCGTGTCATCGTTGGCCGCGACGATCGCGCGCGCCGTGGGCGCGTCAGCCGCGTCCGTCAGGCGCAGATGGGAATCGCGCGCAAGTCCCCCGATAATCGCCTGGGCAATTTTCCCGTGGTCGCGATCCACCACCGGGATCAGGAATTGGCGCGAACCGGGGCTTACGCCAAACATATTGCCCAGGGAAAATCCGGCCACCGCGATAATAATGATCGGCGCCATGAACAGCATGAACAGCGACATGCGATCCCGCATCAGGAGCCGAAACTCATTGCGAAAGATCAGCAAAGCCGTCCGAATCATTGCGCACCGCACTCAGCCGCGAAGATCGTCGTGATCGCGCAACGCATGCCCGGTCAGCGTCATAAAAGCGTCCGAAAGATTCGGACTGTGCAAATTGAATTCGATTACCGGACAGCCCGCGCCCTTGGCCCGGTCGAGCACCTGGGTCACCCGTCCGAGATCGCTCAGCATCAGCACCAGACGGTCGCCCTCCGGTCCGGATTCCAGCGGATCGACGCCCTCCATCCCGGCGTATAAATCCGCCGGCGGCTTGCCGCGAAGCGTCATGGCCATGCGATGGCGCGAGCCGGCCAGCGCGACCAGTTCCGCCACGGCGCCGGCGGCGATCAGGCGGCCGTGGTCGATCAGCAGCACGCGGTCGCACAGTCGTTCAATTTCTTCCATGTAATGGGTGCTATAGACCATCGCGACGCCGGCGTCGGCCTGCGCGCGCAGAATTTCCAGGATGCGCTCGCGCGATTGCGGATCGACGCCGGCCGTGGGTTCGTCGAGCAACAGGATTTGCGGCCGGTGAACCAGTCCGCAGGCCAGATTTACCCGCCGCATCATCCCGCCCGACAGTATCGACACCGGCTCGCGCGCCCAATCGGTCAGGCCGACCATCGCCAGCGCCGCAGCGACGGCGCCGCGCGCCTGGCGGGCGCCGACGCCGTGAATTCGCGCGAATAGCTCGACATTTTGCAAAGCGTTCAACGCGGGATAAATCGCGATCGATTGCGGCACAAAGCCGATCAGCCGGCGCGCCGCCCGCGGTTCGCGCCGGGCGTCGTGGCCGCCGATCATCACCGTGCCGGCGTCGGCGGTCCGCACCGTCGCAAGAATCGACAGCGTCGTGGTTTTGCCGGCGCCATTGGGACCGAGCAAGCCGACGATCTCGCCCCGCGCGACTTCGAAACTTACGTTTTCGAGGACCCGGCGCGATCCGTAGCTCTTGCGCAAATCAGAAACCTTGACCAGCGGGCCGGCGGCGCACACGCTTTCGATGTTGCAGCAAAGCGTGCGGATTCACAAGTCGCGCGCGCGGCGACGCAATATTGCGAATTATTATCAATTCGCGGCTCTAGTATTTTCAGTCGGTAAACGTGAATATACTGGCCGCGTTCGTCGTCTATGATTGCAATTCTCCCGGATCGACTAGCTAATTTTCCGGTGGAGGCGGTCCGCATAATGGAGCCAAGCGCATGAAAATTGTCGGGGTGGGCAGCAGTTTTCCACAAAATCGCTACAGCCAGGCCGCGATTACCGACGCCTTGAGCGCCTATTGGAGCGATCGTCTTGGCGACCGGACCGCCCTGCTGCGCCGGATACATTCGCGGGCCGGCGTCAAATGGCGCCATCTCGCCTTCCCGTTCGATCGTTACCATGACTTTGCGACCTGGGGCGAAACCAATCGCGCGTGGTTCGCGGCGGCCGAGGAGCTTGGCGCCGGCGCGCTCGACGCCGCGCTGGCGCGCGCGGGCTTAACCCCGGGCGACCTCGACGCGCTTTATGTCGTATCGATTACCGGCATCGCCAGCCCTTCGCTCGACGCGCGCCTGATCAATCGGATGGGTCTGCGCACGGACCTCAAGCGCACGCCGATTTTCGGCCTTGGATGCGTCGCGGGAGCGATCGGACTGACGCGCGCCGCCGATTACGCTTTAGCCTACCCGCGCGAAATTGCCGCCGTGCTCGCGGTGGAGATTTGTTCGCTCACGATTCGCCGCGACGATCTTTCGACGGCGAATCTGATTGCGACCGGAATCTTCGGCGACGGCGCGGCCGCCGTGCTCGTCGCCGGCGCCGAACACCCCTCGCCCGGTCCGCGCATCCTCGGCCATCGCTCGGTCTTTTATCCCGGCAGCGAGGACATCATGGGCTGGGACATCTCCGAAAACGGCTTTTCGATCGTGCTCTCACCGCGTCTGCCCGCGTTAATCAAGGAACATCTGGCCAACGACGTCGATAGTTTCCTTGCCGCACACGGCCTCACGCGCCGCGATATCGGCAGTTGGGTGTTCCATCCGGGCGGACCGCGCGTGCTCGAGGCGGTCGAGTCTGCGCTCGACCTTCACGCAAGCGAGTTGCGGCTTTCATGGGAGTCGCTCGAGCGGATTGGCAATCTTTCCTCCGCATCGGTGCTCTGCGTGCTCGAAGACACCCTGACGCGCCATCGCCCGCCGGCGGGAACCATGGGGCTGATCGCCGCGATGGGCCCCGGTTTCTGCGCCGAATTGATTCTGGCGCGGTGGTAAGGCGTGTTGCGCGTGGCGGACGTGGTGGCGCCCGGCGGCGAACGCGATGGGACTGGCCGCGCAGCCGCTTTGCGGCAACGCGGCTGCGCGGTGATAGCCGCCGCGTCCGCGCATCGCGCCTGGGTCGCGCCCTGAATCGCGGCGCGATCGGCGACGTGTGGATTCGCGCCATTCATACCGCGCGGCGCGCGCGACCCGCATGCGCCGGCGCGCCGCCTGGTAACGACGAGTCGCG
>DAHZDR010000215.1 GCA_027403435.1 Deltaproteobacteria bacterium | reverse complement strand
GTGGTCAACGGGGACTCCTTCATTGCCGGGACGTACGTTCCGGGGGACCTCCTTTTCGCCCGCCTGGCCCACCGTCAGGGGTTCGACGTGGAGCGCTTCCAGGTGGCCCGCGTCCGGCGATCCGGCCAGCGTTTCAACCAGTTCCGCAAGACCTCCGCGCAGGGCGCCGAGACCGTCGCCGGCAAGCGCGCGGAATTCCACGATCGGCATCGCCAGTCCGCGCGCGCGCAATTGCCCGGCCGTCAACGCCGGCGGCAGGTCGCGCTTGTTGAGAATCGCGAGGCCGGCGCGATCGGCGGCGATCGCGATGACCTCGGCGTCCGCGTCGTCAAACGGCCGTGAGGAATCGAACACCGCGATCAACAGGTCGGCGGCCGCCGCGGCGCGCCGCGCGCGTTCGATACCGATGCTTTCCACCGGGCCGGCGGCCGCGCGCAGCCCGGCGGTGTCGGCCAGGACCAGCGGAATCGGCCCGATCGCGACCGTCTCCTCGATCACGTCGCGCGTGGTGCCGGGAATCGGCGTGACGATCGCGCGGTCGGCGCCGAGGAGCAGATTGAGCAGGCTCGATTTGCCGGCGTTGGGTTTGCCGATGATCGCGGCGCGCGCGCCGTCGCGAATGATCCGGCCGCGCCGAAACGTATCGAGCAGCGCGCCCAAATCCGCCGCCAGCGCGTCCGCCGCGCGGGCGAAATCCTCACGCGGGGGCAAGTTGAGATCCTCGTCGGAAAAATCGATTTCAGCTTCGAGCCGGGCGCGCAGCGCGAGCACCTGCTGGCGCAGTCCTGTCACCCGGCCCGCCAGCGCGCCGCTCAGTTGCGCCAGCGCCTGGCCCAGCGCGGCGTCGCCGCGAGCCGCGACCAGATCGGCAATCGCCTCGGCCTCGGTCAGATCGATACGACCGTTGAGATAAGCGCGGCGGGTGAATTCGCCCGCTTCGGCCGGCCGCGCGCCGGCGGCGGCGGGCAGCGCGACGACGCGGCGCACCAGGTATCGCCCGCCGTGACATTGCAACTCCGCGACGTCCTCGCCCGTCAGGCTGCGCGGCGCGGGGAAGATCGCGAGCAGCGCCCGGTCGATCGGCGCGCCCGACACCGGGTCGCGGATTTCGCCGAGGCGCAATTCGCGCGCCGGCGGCGGCCCGGGCCGGCCGCGCGGCGAACGCCATAGGGCGAGCGCGATTTCGATCGCGCGCGGTCCGGACAAGCGCACGATCGCGACCGCGCCGGAACCGGGCGGAGTCGCGGGCGCGACGATCGTGTCGGCAAGGTACATAGGCCGCGAATTTTATCACGGAACGGCGCGGACGGTGGCGCGGACGGGAACGCGAAGGCGCGGCGCGAGAGTTGCGATTTTTTGCAACTCTCGTGACGCGCCGCGCGGGGTCGGTCGGAACCGGGCGAATGAACGTTGCGGCAGGCCCTGGCCCCAAATGCCGCGCGATCGGCCCCGCGCTCGCGCCAGCCGCCGGCGTTTCGCCCGCGAATTCAGAGATTACGGCCGTTGCGGCGCGCGTAGCCGCGATGGCGCCGCTTGCGCAGCCGGTTCTTCTCAGTGAATTCGATCATATATTCCTGGCATCCGGGCGCGTTGTCGGGGCCTGGATTGCGCACGTAAGAGCCGTCCGGCCGCATCTCCCACTGGCATCGGTTGGGCTTGAGCTGCGCGTCGATCACGACGCGCAGCTCCCGGCGCAGCTCGGGGTCGTCGATTGGCGCGACCACTTCGACCCGGCTTTCGAGGTTGCGCGTCATGCAGTCGGCCGAGCCGATGAAATATTCCTCGGCGCCGCCGTTGCGGAAATAATAGATGCGGCCGTGCTCAAGAAAGCGGCCGACGATACTCACCACGCGCACGTTCTCGGACAAGCCGGGCACGCCCGGACGCAGCCGGCAGGTGTCGCGGACAATCAGGTCCGTCCTGACTCCCGCCTGCGAGGCCCGATAGAGCGCGCGCGTCACGTCCACGTCTTCGAGCGCGTTCACCTTCATCTGGATAAGCCCGGGCGCCGCCGCCGAATGGCCGCGGATTTCGCGCTCGATCCGCGCGATCAGCGCGTCTTTCAGGATCACCGGCGCGGGCAGCAGTTTCGCGTAGTTGCGCTTCGGACGGCATCCGCTGGTCAGGTAGTTAAACAGTTCGGTCAGATCGCGGCCGATCGCGTCGTCGGCCGTCAACAGGCCGAAATCGGCGTAGAGCCGGGCGGTTCCCGGATGATAGTTGCCGGTGCCGATATGGGCGTAGCGGCGCAAGCCGTTATAGTCCTGCCGCACCACCAGAATCGCCTTGCAATGAGTCTTCAGGCCCAGCACGCCGTAAGTGACATGGATGCCGAAATCCTCGAGCCGCGCGGCGTAATGGATATTCGCCGCTTCGTCGAAACGGGCCTTGAGCTCGACCACCACGGCGACCTGTTTGCCGTTGCGCGCCGCGTCGCACAGATAGCCGATAATCCGCGCGTCGTTGGAAGTGCGGTAAAGCGTCATCTTGATCGCGCGGACCTTGGGATCGACGCTGGCCTCCCGCAGAAACCGCTCGACCGAGGTCGAAAAGGATTCGTACGGATGCGCCAGCAGGATCGATCCGGCGTCGCGCAGAATATGAAAAATGTTGCGCTCGGGTTCGGCCGCCAGCCGCGGCTCGTCCACCGGATGATGCGGCGGATCGCGCAGCGCCGGCACGTCGAGCTGCGCCAGTTCCATCAGGTCCCGCAACGCCAGCATCCCGTCGGCCTCGAAAACGTCGGCGTTCTCGTCGAGGCCAAGCTCCGCCGCGAGCATCCCGCGATGGACCGGAACCATTTCAGGCATGGCCTCGAGCCGGACGATCGGCGCGAAGCGGCGATCGCGCAGTTCGGTTTCGATCATCGCAAGCAGGTCGTCGGCTTCCTCTTCGTCGCGTTCGGTATTGGCGTTGCGGGTGACGCGAAACAGTTCGGACGAGCCGATTTCGACGCCCGGAAAAAGCAGGTCGAGGTTATGCGAGATAACCTCTTCCAGGCGGACGAAGCGATGGTCCGCGCCGACCCGGATAAAGCGCGGGATGCCGCCGCCGACGGGCACCTTCACCCGCGCCATCGAAGGCTCCGTTTCGCGCGGGTCGTGAATCGTAATCAGCAGATTCAGCGAAAGATTGGAGACGAAGGGAAACGGATGGGCCGGATCGATCGCGAGCGGCGTCACCAACGGAAAAATGTTCGCGTAGTAATAGTCGCGGACGGCCGCGCGCTCGGCCGCGTCAAGGTCGTCGAAGGCGACCACGGCGATCCCGTGTGGCTCAAGCGACGCGAGCAGCCCGGCCAGCGTTTCGCACTGGCGGCGCTGCAAATCGCGCACCACGGCGTAGGCTTCGACGATTTGCCGCCGCGGCGTGCGCCCGTCCGCCGTTAGTTCATGGACGCCGGCGGCCAGCTGTTGCTTGAGGCCGCCGATCCGCTTCATGAAAAATTCATCGAGATTCGAGGCGGTGATCGCCAAAAAACGTAAGCGCTCAAGCAGCGGATTGCGCGGATCTGCCGCCTCGGCCAGCACCCGCCAGTTGAAATTTAGCCAGGTAAGCTCGCGATTGAGAAATAAATCCGGCGATTGCAGCAACGGATCGATCGCGGGCGCCGATGGCGAACCGCCATTGCGCGCCGCCGCCGGCTCCGCCCCATTGGCTCTAAATGAACCGGAATCCTCCGACTTCCGCGCAACCGAAGCCGCAGCGGATTGAACGCCAATAATGTCAGTCGTTGCCATAGAGGTCAGAGAAACCGCATGAAAGGCCCCCCGGCGCCGGCTTCGACGCCGCGCGCTCCGCCCTTTCGCGCCTTTAATATTAGCCGGAGCGATAGCACTAAGGCTATGGCGTTGATACATGGACGCCGAAGCTCAGGCTCACGCGCATGCCGCCGCGATAACCCGGCGATCGTTGAGCGGATCTTCAAGTCATGCCATGCAAAAGGGTCAACGATAACGATTTGACATAAATTTTCGGCTAATTTCCGCCGTTGGCTTGAAGCCGCCATGCGGCGCTACGTCGAATCCATGGAAGATGCCGACCGGGCGGTCTCGCCATCCCGTGAGACCGCCTGGATAATCGGCTCAAACGCGCTCACTCG
>DAHZDR010000044.1 GCA_027403435.1 Deltaproteobacteria bacterium | reverse complement strand
GCGGCGTCCACAGCGCGATCTGTCCGCCGGCGACGATGTAAGGCTCTTCCCAGCAATGCACGACATCCCACCCGGCGCGCAAAATCGTGCGCAGCCGCGCGCCGTAAAAAAAAATGTGGAGATGGCGCGAAAGCCGCGCGGCGAGCGGTTCGAGACGGCAAGCCTCGCCGGGAATCGGTTCGAGCGCGATCTCGCGCAGGTCGCCATGAAAGAAGGCGGGCGCGGCCGCGGTGACGTCCCAACGATCGGCGCCCGCGCGCGCCATCTCATGCGCCAGGCGAC
Source organism: Deltaproteobacteria bacterium (assembly GCA_027403435.1). Taxonomy (GTDB): domain Bacteria; phylum Desulfobacterota; class Binatia; order Binatales; family Binataceae; genus JADMIL01. The sequence continues at coordinate 2,128 of DAHZDR010000044.1, read as the reverse complement.
GATTCAGCGCAACGCAATAGGAATGTCCAATCGTCAGCAGCCGGTGGCGGCGGGACGGCGGCACAGCGCCTCACGCAATCGGAGAAAGTGAAATCAAGCGGCGAGCGCGGCCGCGTCGGGCGAACGCAGCGCCGCTATCGTTGCGGCCAGGTCCGCGCGTTCGGCGGGCGCGGCGATTATGTTCGCGTTCCAATGGGCGGTGGCGATGTCGCCGGGAGCGCCCAGCACGGCGGCGGTGTAGTTCAGCGCCGCGAGCTTTTCCGCGACTTCGCGATTCGTTCCATGCAGCTCCATCAGAATCACGGGCCGGCGTGCGCGTAGCGTCCGCTCGGCGCCGGCGAGCATTTCGAGTTCGGCGCCCTCGACGTCGATTTTCATCACGTCGGGCGGCGGCAGCCCTTCCTGTTCGATCAATCCGTCCAGCCGGCGCACGGCGACGACGGTTTCACCGGTATGCTGGTCCGGCGCTTTGCCGACGCTGGTCAGCTTGCCCCAAGTCGGTTCGGCCGAGAGCATAAAGCTCGCTTCGCCGTCGCTTCCGCCGAGCGCCTGCTCGCGCGCGTCGATATGCGTGAAGCCGTTGAGTTGGGCGTTATGGCGAATTGCGCGGGCGTTGACGGGCAGCGGTTCGAACGCGACCACGCGTCCGCCCGCTCCGACCAGCCGCGCCGCGATAACTGAAAAGAAACCGACGTTGGCCCCAACGTCATAAAAGGTCATGCCGGGCTGGAGCAGCGATTTGAGCGCAACCTGCGTGACCGGATCGTGCGTGCCCATCACGAAGCTGACGGCCGAGCCGACGGTATTGAAGCGCAGGCCGGCGCCAACGCCGCGCATGATGGTCAGGTCCCGATTGCGCATCAGGCCGGTGAACCGCTTCCAGCGATTTCGTAGCCACGGAAACCGCCAGCGCAGGTTCGAAACCTTCATAAGCCAAGAGGGCGGCAACCATCCAATAGTTTTAACCAAAATATTCATTGTGCTTGAATGGAAATTGTATCCTACCGTGCGCTATCGCGAAACTACCTCAAGCGGACGGCGCGGGAGGAGCGCCGACGCCGCGTCCTCCCGCGCGCAATCGCGAAGCGCCGCGACGGCCGCGCGAACCATCACATCTTCGCGTCCATTACCGCCTTGCCGGTGGCCGGATCGACCGGCACGGAGATATGCGAATGGAAAATCTTCCATTTGCCGCCGACCTTGTGGAGACAATCGGTAACGCGGAAATTCCCCGCCATCGGCTTGCCGTCCTTGCCGGTCCAGGTGAAGTGTTGGATGCTGTTGGCGACGCCCAGCTTGCCGTCGGTCACGACGTCAAGCTCCATGAATTCGCCCTTCACGTTTTTGGCGTTATCGAAGAAGTTGGCGAGGTCCTTTTTGACGGCTTCTTTGCCCGCGTACTTGAGCGGCGGCATGAAGTCGTAAAACGTGACGTCGTTTTTGTCGACGCAAGCCATCGACTGCTCGGCGGTCTGCGCCTGGATGCATTTGTGCTCGAGGGCGATAATCTTCGCCTTCGGTCCGCTCGCCGCATTGGCGGGAAGCGCCGCCGCGGCGGCGATCGCGATCGCGCCGAAAGTCCCCAGAATCCAGCCGGATTTGTTCACTCGAATCCTCCCTCCCGATACGCACTTGAGATTTGCGCCGCGGCCGCGGCGCCGTTTGAAATCGAAGGACGCGGGCGCTCTCCCCAATTGGCGCGCCCGCGTCCGCCTGTTTATCAGCCGCCCCGGCGCAGCAGTTTGCCCGGCGTGGCCCCGGTTTCCCGGCCATTATCGATAATCACATCGCCGTTGACCATCACCGCCGAATAACCTTCGGCGCGCTGCACGCGGCGCCATTCGCCGCCCGGAAAATCATGCACGATTTCGAGCGGTTTAATGGCGAGACGGTTGAGATCATAGATCACCACGTCGGCCCAATTGCCCTCGACCAGCGTGCCGCGGTTTTTGAAGCCCGCGCACATCGCGGGATGGGCGCTGAGGCGGAAGTGTATCTCCTCGAGCGGCAGGATATCGTTGTCGCGGCCCATCTTGATCAGCGCCTCGGTGGAATAACGCCCGCCGGCGAAGAACTTGGTGTGGGCGCCGCCGTCCGACACGCCAAAAATAGCCATTCCTGGCGAAGT
>DAHZDR010000214.1 GCA_027403435.1 Deltaproteobacteria bacterium | reverse complement strand
GCGCGGGCCGCGCGCGCGGTCGATTCGGCCGAACGGCGACGGTTTCACGCTCCCAACCGCGAAGGTCGTTGACAAGGAGCACGCGGCGCCAAACACTTGAAAAATGCGGGCGGCGCCAACGCCGCTCCGTTTAACTCCATCCGGCCCGGCGCTCTTCGCGCGGGCCGCGCGCGCGGCCGGTTGCGGATGGACCGCGGGTGCTTGCGCGCATGAGAGTTTCGTCCGCGACCGGCCGCGGAACCGCAAGGGTTCCGCGGCGTCCTGGCAAGATTATTCGGATGCCGAATCCGCGGCGTGTTCGCCGCCGCGCGTTTGGCGTCGGCGGCGCGATTATCGCCGTGCTTTGCGTCGGGGCCTTGGCGGCGCGGGTCTATCTGTTGCCGGCGTCGCTCGCCGAGATCGCCCCGGCCACGCCGCTCGATGAACAGGAATCGAGTCTGCTGCGGATGGCCAACGCGGCGCGCGCCCGCGCCGGCCTGACGCCGCTCAAGCTTTCGCGCCGGCTGCTCGCGGCGGCCAAATTCCATAGCGCCGACATGGCCGCCCGCGGCTATCTCGGCCATGACGGTCCCGGCGGCGACACTCCCGCCGATCGGGTGCGTCGGGCGGGCATGAATTACCAGGAAATCGCCGAAAATCTCTATTCAGACGGCTGCGCCGACGCGGCCGGCGACGCCGGCGCGGCGAATCCGTCCGCCCGCGCACTGGCGGCCTGGATGGCCAATCCGGCCCGCCGCGCAAATCTCCTAAGCACGCGCTTCCGCGCCACCGCCGTGGCGATTTCGCGCGCCCCGGACGGCGCCTGCTACGTTACCCAGGATTTCATCCGTTAGATGGGCGCCAGCCGATTTCCGGCCGCCGCCGCGGCGCGCTCGGTTGAAGTTGACCGGAAATGCGCGGATGCTGCATGCGTGGCGGCGCGACGCGCAATAGCACGGCTCCCAAGGTCTTGGCGAGGCTGAGCGCGCGTCGCACCAAGGGGGGGCATGGATTTCTCGAAAATCGCTGCGATGGCGGGCGGGCATGCCGAAGCCCGCGCAATCCAGACGGCGATCCGGCTCGGACTGTTTGACGCGCTGGCCAACGCCGCGCGCGCCGGCGATGAGCTGGCGGATGCGCTCGGCTGCGATCGGCGGGCGACGACGCTGCTGGCCGACGCGCTCACGGCGCTTGGCATCCTCGAAAAACGACCGAACGGCTACGCGCTGACGACCGGCGCGGCACACTATCTGGTCGCCTCGTCGCCGCAATCTCTCGGCGCAATGATCCTGTTCGACGCCGCTTTGTGGAACGAATGGGGACGGCTGGAGGACGCGATTCGCAGCGGCCGTCCCGTACGCCCGCCCGACATGTTCCAGGCCGACCCAGCCGCGGCGGAGCGATTTATTCGCGCGATGGACAGCCTCGTGCGGGCGCGTGGCGACGCCGCCTGGACGGCGGCCCATCTCGACCTTTCCCACGCGCGCACACTCGTTGATTTGGGCGGCGGGCCAGGAACCTATCTCGTCGAATTTCTGCGCCGCTGGCCGCATCTGCGCGGCGAAATCTGGGACCTGCCGGCGTCCCTGAAAGTCGCGCGCCAGATTCTCGCCGAACGGGCTCCCGATCTCCAGGAACGAATCGGACTCAGCGAATTCGATTATCGCGCCGGCGAACCGCCGCGCGCCGCCGACGCCATCTTTCTTTCCAACATCATTCATAGCGAGGACGAAGCCGTCAACGCCCGGCTGATGCGCACCTGTTTCAGGGCGTTGCGCCCCGGCGGGTTGATCGCGATCAAAGACCATGTGATGGACGACGCCATGACCACGCCGGCCGCCGGCGCGGTCTTTTCACTCTATCTCCTCCTGACCACGCGCGGGCGCGATTACAGCTTTGCGGAAATCGCGCGCTGGATTACGACGACGGGCTTCGATCAACCGCAAATCACGGCGTTGCCGAATCCGCCCTTCAACTCCTCGATCGTGAACGCGGTGCGCGCATGACGCCAACGACGCTTTACGCCAACCTTAAGTATTGGTTTAGATTACACCGAAGGCGCCTCCGCCGCGCGCTCGCGCTGGCGGGAATCCTCGGCCTCATGGCGCCCGGAGTCTCGGGATGTGTGGGACCGCTCGCCGCGCTGGCGTCGCAGAGCGTGGGAATGATCGGCGGCGCGATCGGCAGCACCACCGAGGCGGGTGTGATGATGGCGCATGATCAGAACCCAAATTCCACCGAAACCCAAGACCAAAACGAGACTGAGGCGGGCTTCGACCAGGACTACAACGATCCATCTTTCAAGGCCACGAAAACCGAAAGTCGTTGCAACGAGATGATCCTGGTTGCGCCAATGATCGCGGAGTTCCGGGCGGGCCAGGGCGGCGCTCTGGAATGGCGCGAATTGGGCGTTGGCGGGTCGCCCGACGCCCCTTTGTGGACCATTCTCGCCGGCAAGGACACCCCCAAGGACGGATGGCAGCCGGCCACGAATCTGGTGCGGATGCGCTTTACGCCGCCGTTTCGGATGCTGTCGGCCGGCGACGGCGCAACCTTTATCGCTTACGCGCCGACGCAATACCAAAACCAAGCCGAGCATGACGAACTGACAGCGCTGATAGCGGATTTCGGATCGCCAGTGGGGTCCTTCGATTACAATGGACGGACCTACCGTTACGACGAAATGACGGCCCTGCCCTGCTTTCCCGTGCCGCCTTGATTGAGCCCTTGCGGTTCGCGATGACGCCCCGTCCGCCATGACCTGGGGAAGCTCCGCACCAGGCCCATCCGGTCTCGTGCCGAGCGCCATCCGGTCGTGCAGCTCGGCATGCCCGGTCGTGCCGAGCTTTCCACATGTCATTCTGAGCGAAGCGAAGAATCCCGGGATACTGCGCCGCGCGGACTCCGTTCAGCATAACGGCCTGACTGGTGCGGAGCTTCCCGGGCGGATGGTCGCGTCGGGCGGCGCCAGGAATAGGCTACTCCACGCTTAAACCGGCTTGACTTGGAACCGCGCTTGCGATGCGTTGACTCTATGCTGAAATGTCGGGCGCCGCGGCACAAGTACGGATTTAAAGTAACGCTTGCGATTTGCCTGGCGCTGGCGGCGGCTTCGGGATGGCGCTCGAGAGCGGCGGGCGACGAATGGGAGCGGGTTCCGTCCAGTTACGGCACGAATCCCGAAAACGGCGCGAGCGGCGCGCCCACGCGGTCAAAACCATCGCGCGGCGCGTCAACGACGTCCGCCGGAAACGCCGCCGCCACGCCGACTTTTCTCGCCTGCGGCGAGCGCGCGACGAATCCGGCGCCAAACGTGGCCGCGATGGTCGCGCGGATCGACGCATTGTGGAGCGCCAACGTCAGAGTATATGAAAGCGTGGCGTCCGAGACCCCGCACGCAATGCCGGGCGGTTGTATTTTTTACAATCAGGCGACGCTGGCGGCATTGCTGGGGCGGCGGCTGGATTTGCGCGATCCGCACGAGGTCAAGCCGATGCTATACGCGATTTTCGCGCACGAGGTCGGCCACGAGTACCATCGCGATTTCTCCGCCGCGCGCGCGGCGACGCCCAACCGAATCAAGGAGCTGGAGGCCGATCGCTTCGCGGGCTACACGCTCGAGGAGCTTAACGTGCCCGCCAACGGACTGGCGCCGTACTGGAGCCTTGCGGGCGACGAATTCGGCGCGGGACCGAGCCACGGCACCAGCACCCAGCGGGTCGCGGCCTTTCGGGAAGGTTGGCGTCTGGCGAAATGGGACCGCCCGGAAGATTCGCAGTCGGTGACCGCGGCGACCAACGAGCCGGTTGCGCCGGAGGATTCCGCCGGCGCGCCTTAGCGCCCCACGCGGGCCGGTTCAGCCGCGTTTGCGCTTCTTCGACAGATAATCGACCAGCATGTATTCGCCGAGATGGTCGGGGCGGGTGTAGAGCGCGCGGCCGCGGTTAATCTGCGTCATCTTTTCGACAAACGCCCGCAGGCTCGGCGAATCGTCGAGCATGAAGGTGTTAATCGTGACGCCTTTGCGGGTCACCCGCTCGACTTCCCTGAGCGTTTCCTGGGCGGCGCGCATGCTGATGCCGCCGAACGAAAGCGGCCACTCGCAGTGAAGCCGCTTGTTCAGGAAATAAGCGGTCGGCTGACCGTCGGTAATCACGATGATGTGCTGGTTGCGCGAGGGATGGCGGTCGAGCAGATCGGAAGCGAGGCGCAAGCCGTCCTGCAGATTGGTGAACGGATCGCCCATGTTCCACGACGCTTCGGGCAGGTCCTTGAGCTTGAGCTCGACGGCGCGGGTGAAAAAGCCGACGATCGCAAAGAAATCGCGCGGAAATTTCGAGCGAATCAGCGTCTCCAGCGCCATCGCGACCTTTTTTGCCGCCGCGAATCGCCCTTCCCAGCTCATCGACCACGACATATCCAGGCAGAGCACGGTC
>DAHZDR010000014.1 GCA_027403435.1 Deltaproteobacteria bacterium | reverse complement strand
TTTTCGCGGCGCCAGCCTGCGCGCCGCGTTGGCGCTGGCGCGCGCGCGCGGGCTGGCGCTCGAAGTGAAGGGGCATGGCTACGTCGTGGCGCAACGGCCGCGCGCCGGAGTCGCCGCGGCGACGGGCGGCCAAGTCGAACTCACGCTCGCCGCCGACCCGGCGGGCGAGGTGAAGGCGGCGGCGGCGCGGCGCGCGCGGCCGGCGTCTCGGCGCGCCGGCTGGCGGGCGCGGACCGGGCGGCGGAGGCGGCGATGACGCTTGCGGAACTGATCGCGGGCGCGCCGGTCGGCCGGATTCACGGCGCCGCGGCGATGGAAATCGGCGGATTGGCCTACGATTCGCGCCGGATCCGTCCGGGCGATCTGTTTTTCGCGACGGCGCGCGACGCCGCGCGCAATCGCGGCCATATTGACGACGCATTGCAGCGCGGGGCGCGCGCGGTGGTGGCGCGCGCTGGGGCGGTGGAGACGGCGCGCCCCGCGTTTACCCTGGTCGAGTGCGCCGAACCGCGCGCCGTGATGGCGATCGCGGCGTCGCGGTTCTTTGGCGCGCCCAGCCATCGGATGGACCTGATCGGGGTCACCGGCACCAGCGGCAAGACCACCACGACTTATCTGCTCGCGGCGATTTTCGCCGCCGCCGGACGGCCCTGCGGCGTGATTGGGACGATCGGCGTGTTCGTCGGCGGACGCAAGCTCCAGAGCGGCTTGACCACGCCCGAATCGATCGATTTCGAGGCGGCGCTGGCGGCCATGGAGGGTGAGGGCGTGAAGGCGGCGGCGGCGGAAATTTCGTCGATCGGAATTGCCGAACGCCGGGTCGATCGGCTGTCTTTCGCGGCCTGCCTCTTCACCAATCTGGGCCGCGACCATCTCGACTATCACGGCACGCTCGACGCGTATTTCGCCGCCAAGCTGCGGCTGTTCACCGAGCTGCTGCCCGCGAGCGTCCGGGGCGGCGCGGCGGCGATCGCCCGCGGCGACGATCCGTACGGCCGCCAAGTTCTCGCCGCGAGTTCCGGCCGCAAGTTGAGCTTCGGCCTGGATCGCTCGTGCGACGTTTTTCCGGAGAGTTATCGGGCCGGAATCGACGGCGTCCGCGCGACGCTCAACGCCTTGGGCCGCCGCTTCGAGATTAGCTCGCCGCTGCTCGGTGAAATCAATTTGCTGAATATCCTCGGGGCCGCCGCCGTGTCGGTGGCCCTCGGCATCGAACCAGAGGCGGTGGCGGAGGGGGTGCGGCGGTGTCCGGGGGCCCCCGGCAGGCTGGAGGCGGTGGCGGGACCGCCGGGCGTCAAAGTGCTGGTGGATTACGCCCATAAGCCGGACGCGCTCGCGGCGATGCTGGGCGCGTTGCGCGCGCTCGGTCCGCGCCGGCTGGTCTGCGTCTTTGGCTGCGGCGGCGATCGCGATCGCGGCAAGCGTCCGATCATGGGCGCGATCGCGGGGCGGCTGGCGGACACCGCCGTGCTGACCTCGGACAATCCGCGCAGCGAAGCGCCGCTGCGGATTATCGCCGAAGTCGAAGCGGGTCTCGGCGAGTGCGGCCTCGCCCGAATCGGCGAGGCGGCGGCGGCGCGCGGCGAGCGCGGCTATCTCGTCGAGCCGGATCGGCGCGGCGCGATTGCGATCGCGCTGCGGATCGCGGAGGCCGGCGACATCGTCGTGGTCGCCGGCAAGGGTCATGAGGATTACCAGCTGGTCGCGGGACGGCGGCTGGATTTCGACGATCGCGCCGTGGTGCGCGAGCTTGCCGCCCGGATGGGCGCGACGGAGCCGTCGTCGGCGAATTGACGGCGGCGCCCGGATGGGGGGCGGACGGAATTTGGCTCGAATGGCCGGCCGTGCGGGTTCCCGCACGGGATGGCGGACGCATGCCCGAAGATGGAGCGGCGGCGCGGGCGAAT
>DAHZDR010000011.1 GCA_027403435.1 Deltaproteobacteria bacterium | reverse complement strand
GCTTCGCCGTCGATACCAATATCGTCACCATCCTCGGCGCCGGTGGACAGGTCGAAACCACCCCCAAGCTGAGCAAAGACGAAGTCGCCGACGTTATCCTCGATCGCCTTGCGGCGCTGCGCGGCGCTAAAGCGCGCACCGCCCCGGTCCGCGCCGCGCGCCGATTTCCCCGCCGTTCGAACGTTCCCCCGGCAATTTTCAAAACCGGCGGGCGCGATCTTCCGTAATCCAGCGCCGCAATCGGGATAGCCCGCCGCGGGGAACGGCCGCCTGGTAAAAGTGTCGTTGGACCACGCCGCGGCGCGCGCGATTTTGCATGTTCGCGGCAAACTTTCTATTTGTCGCCAGAACTATCGTCGAACCCAAACGGCCTCCGCGCCAGATGATTCAGCAGATCGGAGAGCATCGACGACGCCAGCTCGTCGGCCACGTTTTCCGCATGCGGCCCCAATCGCACCAGCTTTTGCAGATTCCGCCGCGAGGCGATCGCGCCGGCGATCGCCTCCGCGCCCATCGGATCGTAACGGCAGCATCGCGCCGCTCCATGCTGCGCCAAAACTTCCTCGATCGCGCCGCCCGACGCCGCCAGGAACAGATCCGCTTCGCGCGGCGCGACCCCGGCGTCGCCGCCAATCGCCCGCACCACGCGATGCCATTCGCGAATCCGCCGCAAGCCGCCGTCGAAGATCATCCGATGGGCCGCGAAGCCGACCAGCGGCGAGTCGATCGCCCGCTTCAGCATCCGATCGAGCGCGCGAAAATCGAGATCGAGCAGCTTCAGCAGAAGTTCGCGATAGTCCGCCTGATGACGCCCGTCGAAGCGCGCTTCTTCGAAAATATGGCTGCCGATTCCTTGTCGGAAATAGCCCACGAAACGGGCCGGCAAGTAGAAATTGTGCGCGACCACGTCGGCCGCCAGATGCGCCAGATAGCCAAGCGCGAACGCCCGTTCCCGCTCATTGCGCGCCGCTTCGAGCAGGCCGATTCCCGTCGTCCAATTATGCGAATGGCGGCGCCAGCGGCTCTGCAATCGGCGCCCCTGGACGATATCCGGCGCCAGCCCGCCGTAAAGAAACACTTCGGGCAGATTGCGTAACGCCGCCAGCACCGGCGCGCCGTCGGGCAGCGCCGCCAGCGTGCGCACGCCCAGAACGATATGGGTGACGGGACCCCAAGCCAACGCCGGCGCCGGATCGAGCGCAATCAGTCCCAGCGCCAGCGCGATAATCGCCGCGACAATCATGCAACCGCCGCGCCGCTCGCCCCCGCGCGCCTCGATCCGCTATCCTCGCCGATTGTTCCCATGAGCATCCGCACCGACCCGCCAGACCGTTCACTCATGCTCGCCTCGCTGCGCGATTATGTCGAGCAATTACGCGAAGAAGGCCTCGAAGGACCGCCCGCCGCGACCGAAGCCCGACCCGCCGCCGGCCCGCGCGCGGCCGCAGCGCCAGCACGCGACAAAATCGCGCCGCCCGCGCCGACGCCTCCGGCGGCCATGATCGCGACTCATCCGGCCCGCGACGGATCGCCGGCGACAGCCGCGGCGCCGACGGAATTATTCTACCGCTATCCCGGCCTTGAAAAGACCGACGATCTCGCCGCGCTCCGCGAATTTATCGGCGAATGCACACGATGCAAACTCGCGCCGAAACGCATCAACCTGGTCTTTGGCGTCGGCAATCCGTCCGCCGACCTGATGTTCGTCGGCGAGGCGCCCGGAGCCGACGAAGACGCGCGCGGCGAGCCGTTCGTCGGCCGCGCCGGCCAACTCCTCACCGACATCATCGAGCGCGGCATGGGGATGGCGCGCGCCGAAGTTTACATCTGCAACGTGATCAAGTGCCGGCCGCCGGATAATCGCAATCCCGAACCCGACGAGGTCGCCGCCTGCGAACCGTTCCTGTTCCGCCAAATCGACCTGGTTCGCCCACGCGTGATCGTCGGCCTCGGCACGTTCGCGGTGCAAGCGCTGCTCAAGGTCAAGACGCCGATCGGCAAGTTGCGCGGCAACTGGCAGGACTTCCGCGGCATCCGGATGATGCCGACGTTCCATCCCGCCTACCTGCTGCGCAATCCGGCCGACAAACGCCTGGTATGGGCGGATATTCAGGAGGTGATGCGCGAACTGGGACGCCCATTGCCGTCCCGCGGCGCCCAGCGCTGACCCGCGGACGCGGCTATTCCGTATTCGAGTCGTTCGGACCGCTGGACGAAGAGGGTTTGGTTGTATTCTTCTGCTCCGTTGAGCTTTTATTGTTCGAAGCGGTAGATGTCGTCTTTTTCTTGTTCTTGTTGTGTTCGTACTCGTAACCATGATAGGCAAGGCTCGAAACCGTCAGCAGCGGACATCCGGCGCACGAAACCGCTATCGCGAGCGCCAGCGCCGCCGTTAATAGCCGCCGCATCCCGCACCACCGCCCATTTTCCGCCATCCCGTCTCACCCCAAATCGCCTTGGCCGCTCAATCAGCGCCGCCGTCACCGCGACCGCGCAGCCCCAGCCGCTGTTCGATCGCGCGCAGCCGCCGCGCGATCTCCGGCAGCCGCGGCTCAACCGCGACCATCCGCCGGAAGATCTTCATCGCGATCGCCGGAGCGCCGCCCACCAGCGCGTCTTCGGCCAAATCGTTATGCACGCCGGCCTGCGCAATCACCCGCGCGCGATCGCCCACTCGCACATGATCCGCGAATCCCGATTGTCCGCCGAACTGGCACCATTTGCCGACCCGCACCGAACCCGCCAGTCCCGATTGCGCCGCCATCCGCGAATACTCGCCAAGCTCGCAGTTGTGGCCAATCTGGATCAGATTATCGAGCTTGACGCCGCGCCGCACAATCGTCGCGCCCATGGTCGCGCGATCGACGGTGGTGTTCGCGCCAATCTCGACATCGTCTTCGATTATAACGCCGCCCACCTGCGGAATCTTCACCAGGTCGCCGCGATGCTCGACGAAGCCGAAGCCGTCGGCGCCGATCACCGCGCCGTTCAGCAGCGTCACGCGATTGCCGATCGTCACGCCCTCGCGAATCGCGACGCCGCTATGGCCGGTGAAGTCGTCGCCGATCCGCACGCCCGGATAAATCGTGACGTGCGGATGGAGCACCGCGGCGCGGCCGATGACCACGCCCGCGCCGATTACGCAGTAGGCGCCGATCGAAGCGTCCGCGCCGATCCTCGCGTCGGGCGCGATCACCGCCGTCGCGTCGATTCCGGGCGCCGGCCGATAAGGCGGGAAGAACAGCCCGAGCACGCGCGCGAAATCGAACGCCGGGTTGTCGCTGACGATCGCCGCGCCGGGCGCCGCCGCGCGCAATTCCTCCGGCACGATCGCGCAGGCCGCCGCGCTCGCCTTGAGCGCCGCCGCGTACTTCGGTCCGACCGCAAAGGTAATCATCCCCGGACCGGCGGCCTCGATCGGCGCCGGCAGCGTAATTTCGATTTCGCCGTCGCCTTCGAGCCGCAGTCCCAGCCGCGCCGCAATCTCGCCCAGCTTCATCCCTGACCGCCCCCCGGACGGCGCGCCCGGCGTCCGTCCAATCTAAAGTTAAACTTTAATTCCGTCCGGCGGCCGGGGCGAACGCGCCCGCCGCCGCAAGCGCTCCGGCAACTTCCTCGACCCGTACGCCGCGCAAACACTCGTAATGACCGTAGCGGCAGGTGCGGGCGAGGCACGGACTGCACTCCACCCGATGATACACGAAGCCGGCGCGGACGCCGCGCGGTCCGGTGCGGGCCGGATTGGTCGAGCCGAAGATGCCGATCGCCGGAATCCCGAGCGCGGCCGCCAGATGCATCGCGCCCGAATCATTGCCGGCAAATCCGGCGCATTGCGCCAGCAGCGCGATCAGTTCGCCCACTCCGGTGGCGCCCGCCGCGACGATCGCGCCGGCGCGGCTCGTCGCCGCGACCCGTTCGCACAGTTCGCGCTCTCCGGGCGCGCCCACCAGCACACATTCGGCGCCGATCCGTTCATTGAGCAAATCGATTAACCCGGTGAACCGCACCGCCGGCCATTCCTTGGCGGGGCCATAGGCCGCCGCCGGCGCAATCGCGATCAGCGGTGTTTCAGGCGCGCGGCGCCGTGCGGCCAGCCACGCCCGCATCTTCTCCTGATGGACGCGCGCGACTTCGAGCGGCGGCGCCTCGGTTGCGGCGGCCGCGGCGACGCCGAGGGTCGCGCGCACCAGCTCCAGCCACCAGGCGCTCTGATGGCCGTTGCGGGCGGCGGCGTCAGGATGCGCCCGGTAAGTGAGCAGCGCGCCGCGCCCGTCGGCGACGAAACCCGCCCGCCGCGGCACTCCGGCCAGCGTCACCCACAGCGCGGATTCGAAACTGTTGGGGAACAGCACCGCCAAATCGAAG
>DAHZDR010000009.1 GCA_027403435.1 Deltaproteobacteria bacterium | reverse complement strand
GCTGGCCGAGGCCGAGGTCGAATACCGCGAGCATAAGTCGCCGTCGATTTACGTCGCGTTCGCGTTCAACGCCAACGCGGGCGACGCGGCCGTGCTGGCGGCGAATCCGGCTGAGGGCGCGGCGCTCGAGGCGGCGCGGCGCGCGGACAAATTATTTGCCGTGATCTGGACGACCACGCCGTGGACGCTGCCGGCCAATCTCGGCATCAGCCTGAATCCGACGTTCGAGTACGTCGCGCTCAAGGCGGGCGATAAATATTACGTCGTCGCCGAGCGGCTGGCCGACGCGGTCGCGAAAGAATGCGGCCTCGCGGTCGAAAAAACGATCGCGCTCGATAGCGCCGCGCTGCGCGCGCTCGACGGCCGCGACATTTTTCGCCATCCGTTTGCCGGCCGCGACGTTAAACTGATGTACGGCGATCACGTGACGGCGGAAGCGGGCACCGGACTGGTGCATACCGCGCCCGGACATGGCTACGAAGACTTCGTGGTCGGCAATCAGTACGGGCTGAAGCCGTTTACTCCGGTCGATCGGAGCGGCGCGTTGACGGCCGAGGCGGGCGCATGGGCGGGACAAAACGTCTTTGCCGCGAATCCAGCGATCGTCGCGGAACTGCGCGAGATTGGCGCGCTGCTCCATGCGCACGACTACACGCATAGCTATCCGCATTGCTGGCGATGCAAAACGCCGCTGATTTTTCTGGCCGCCGAGCAGTGGTTCTTGCGGATCGATCATAAGAATTTGCGCGCGCGGGTGATCGCGGAGATCGACGCGGTGCAATGGATTCCGGCATGGTCGCGCGACCGGATTCGCAACATGACCGAGACCCGGCCGGACTGGTGCCTGTCGCGCCAGCGCGCGTGGGGCGTGCCGATTCCGGCGCTCAAATGCGCGGGCTGCGGCCAGGTCGGGCTGTACGACGGCGTGATGCGCGCGGCGGAGGAAATTTTCGCGCGCGAAGGCTCCGACGCATGGTTCGAACGGCCGGTGGGCGACTTCGCGGCGTCGGTCAAATGCGCGCAATGCGGCGGCGGCGATTTCACGAAAGAAGAGGACGTGCTCGACGTCTGGTTCGATTCGGGATCGTCGCAGGCCGCCGTGCTCGGCCAACGCTCCGAGCTTGCGTGGCCGGCCGACGCCTATCTGGAGGCGGTCGAGCAGGCGCGCGGATGGTTCGGATCGTCGCTGACCTGCGCCGTCGCCGAGCGCGGGCGCGCGCCCTTTCGCAGCGTGATCAGCCACGGGCTGACGGTCGATGAGCAGGGGCGCAAGATGTCGAAGTCGCTGGGAAATTCGGAGGACGCGGCCGACGCCGTCAACCGGATGGGCGCGGATGTCCTGCGGCTGGTCTATGCGTCGCTCGATTACACCAGCGAACTGGCGCTCGGGAATACGATTTATACGGCGGTGGCGGAGTCGTATCGGAAGATTCGCAACACCTGCCGCTACCTGCTCGGGAATCTCAGCGATTTCGATCCGGCGCGCGCCCTGCTCGAACCGGCGGCGATGCTCGAGTTCGACCGCTATATCCTCGGGCGGTTCGAGCGGCTCAAGGCCGCCGTGCGTGACGCATACGAGGCGTATGATTTTCAGACGGCGTATCGCGAGATACTGAATTTCGCCGTGGTCGAGCTGAGTTCGCTGTATATCGACGTGTCGCGCGACCGGCTCTACTGCGACGCGGAAAATTCGCGCGAACGGCGCTCGGCGCAGAGCGCGTTGTATCTGATGGCCGATGGGCTGGCGCGGATGCTCGCGCCGCTGATTCCGTTTACGGCCGACGAAATCTATTCGCATATTCCGGGACGCACGGCCGACAGCGTGCATCTGTTGGAGCTGGCGGCGCCCGACGAGCGGTTCATCGATGCGGATCTCGACGCGCGTTGGGAGCGGCTGCTCGCCGTGCGCGGCGAGGCGCTCAAAGTGCTGGAAGCGATGCGGCAGGCGGGTGAAATCGGCGCGCCGCTGGAAGCGAAAATCGAAGTTGGCCTTGAAAATCCTGATTTTGCGGCGATGCTTGGCAATTATCGCGAACCGTTGAAGGATTTGTTCATCGTTTCGGAGATTGCGATTTTATCAAACGGCGCCGCTCCCGCGGTCACGGCGCAGGCGGACAACCCTTTCGAACGGTTTGCCGCGAACCTGCCGAATCTTCCGCCGATACGCGTAACCGGGCGCAAGGCGGCGGGACGGAAATGTCCGCGATGCTGGAAATACTTCGCGGGCG
Organism: Deltaproteobacteria bacterium; assembly: GCA_027403435.1. Taxonomy (GTDB): domain Bacteria; phylum Desulfobacterota; class Binatia; order Binatales; family Binataceae; genus JADMIL01. The sequence continues at coordinate 1,407 of DAHZDR010000009.1, read as the reverse complement.
ACGGCGATCTCGACGAACGCTGCCGGGCGATCGTCGGTGGCTGAGGCGATGGCGCCCGCCGCGTCGACTGGCGCCGCTCGGAAGTCGGACGGACGGCGCTGGCTGTGGCCGATGCTGGCGCTGGTGACGGCGCCGATCGTGCTGATCGATCAGCTCAGCAAGCTTTACGTGCGCGCCCATTTCCGGCTCGATCAATCATTGCCGCTGATTCCGAACTGGATCGACCTGACCTACACGCGCAATCCGGGCGCCGCGTTCAGCCTGTTCGCGACGATGCCGCAATGGTTCCGGCATGCGTTTTTCCTCGCGCTCTCGGCGGCGGCGATCGTCGTGCTCGCCGTCCTGATGGCGCGGCGGGCGACGCCGGCGCGGATGGCGGCGGCGTTCGCGCTGGTGCTGGGCGGCACGATCGGCAATTTAATCGATCGGATGTCGCGCGGGCTGGTCACCGACTTCATCTATCTCCATCACGGCGGTTTCAGCTATCCGGTCTTCAACGTGGCGGATTCGGCGATTACGGTCGGCGTCGCGCTGATTCTGATTTTCACCTGGCTCGACGATCGCGCGGCGGCGCGGCCGATTTGACGGCGCCGCCGTTTCGCGATTAGCGTTGGGAAATACCCGACGCGGCGGAAGTTCCCGGCGCGCCGGGAAATCCGCGTGAGCGGGGAGCGAGGCGGCGATGAAAACGATCAATACGGTCACCGGCACGATCGGCACGGACCAGCTCGGCGTCACGCTGATGCATGAGCATTTGCTGGTCGGCTGGGCGGGATGGGAGCTGGACTGCACGGCGCCGCGCTTCGATCGCAAGACGGCGCTCAAACAGGCGACCGAGCGGCTCAAGGAGTTGAAGGACCTGGGCCTGCGCACGTTCGTCGATCCGTGTCCGAACGATATCGGGCGCGATGTCGTGTTCATGGCGGAGGTCGCCGAGAAAACCGGAATCAACGTGATTTGCGCGACCGGCCTGTACAAGGAAGACCTCGGCAATACGCCATATTTCAAGCAGCGGTCGGTCGAGGAAATCGCCGAGGTTTACGCGACCGAACTGACCAGGGGAATCGGCGAGACCGGAATCAAGGCCGGCATTATCAAGTGCGCGACCGGCAAGGATCGGATTACCGAGTACGAGAGCAAGTGCCTGCGGGCGGCGGCGCGCGCGTCCAAACGCACCGGCGCGCCGATCACGACGCATACCGACGAAGGCACGATGGGCCGCGAACAGCTCGATATTTTCGCCTCGGAGGGAGTGGATTTCGCGCGCGTCGTGATTGGCCATAGCTGCGGCGCCTCCGACCTGCGGTACCATACGGATATGCTCGATCGCGGATGCTACCTCGGCTTCGACCGTTTCGGGCTGGATTTTCTGCATCCGGATCGGCTCAGGATGGCGGCGCTGATCGG
>DAHZDR010000004.1 GCA_027403435.1 Deltaproteobacteria bacterium | reverse complement strand
GCACGAATCAGGATTTGAGCGTTTTCCTCCTCGGCCGGCAGGGCGCCATTGGCCACTTTCACTTGGCTGAGCAGACGGATTTTGCGCAATGCGTCGATCAGATTCACGTTCGGCCGATAGACCAGCTTTCGCTTTTTTCGGCGCCGATATTGGCCCAATGAAGACGAATATCGGCATTACTAAGCTAATATTACCATGAATAAAATAATAAGGATAAACGTATCCACGCAGAGGTAAAACGATTTTATGGCCGTTTGGCATGTAAGAGCTTAGGTAATAATTCGTCGCTGAATAGTCGCAATTTCCCGCAAAATTCCGTCAGGGTGAAAAACTTCACCCCGCGACAACTTGTCGACAAGTACCCGCGCCGCGCACTCGAACGCGGTGTTCCGGCGCGCGTTTGCCGAAACCGCGGTAGCCACGGCGCCGCCGGCGCACGTGGAAGAATTGGCCTGCGGTCGTCGGCGCAGGCGTCGTGATGGGACAGTAACGGCCGGATCCGCTCCGCTACTTCACCCGCTCCCAATTGTCGTGAGCGCCGCCGCCTTGAGCGTCCTGCCGATGGTTCGGGCCAGTGGCCGGCGGTTCGTCGTATTCGCGGATCGTTTCGCTATGCGTGGCGTCGGCGGCGGGGGCATTGCCAGCCGGAATGGCGCTGAAGTTCGGCGCGGCCGTGACGGTCCGCGCGCTCTGCGCGGACGCGGCGCCGGCGTTCATCGTGGCCCCGTACTCGCCCATCGTTTGCGCGCCCGCGGAGAGCGAAAACGCCGGCGCCAAGATGGCGCAGACGATTACGGCGGCGGCGAATTTCGCTTTGGCTGGATTTTTCATTTTCTCCTGGCGCCCCTGACATAGTTACGACAATTTGTCTTGTTCTAATCCAAGCCTCATACAGTTATCTCGCGCCAAGCTTATCCGCCGATCTGGTACATCGAGCGGTCCTGCGTCGAGCGGCCTTCGAGCAGATGATGCCCGGTCGGCTTGATCGCGACCGCCCGCGCCAGAATTTTCGCCACCGCCGCGACGCCGCCGTCGCCGTTGGCCGAGCGCAGCGCGGCGCGCACGTCGAGTTCGTCGTCGTTGAGCAGACACAGGTGGAATTTGCCGTCCGCCGTCAGCCGCATCCGATTGCAGGCGCCGCAATAAGGTTCGCTGACCGGACTGATGAAGCCGATGACGCCGGGGGCGCCGGCGATTCGATAATTGCGCGCCTCGTCGGCCGGATTCGCCGACGGCAGCTCCACCAGCGGTCCGAGTTCGGCCTCGATTCGCCGGCGGGTTTCGATATTCGAAACATAACGCTTGATCGAAAGCGTGGCGCATTCGCCGCCGCCCAGCGGCATCAGCTCGATAAACCGCACGTGCCACGGCCGTGCGAGCGTCAGCCGGGCAAGGTCGATGACGTCGCCTTCATTATATCCGGCGGCGACGACCGCGTTGAGCTTGATCGGCGTGAGGCCGGCCGCCTCCGCCGCCATCACGCCGCGCCAGATGCGGTCGAACGAACCCCAGCGCATCTGGCGCTCGACAGTGGCCGGATTGAGCGAATCGAGATGCACATTGACGCGGGCGAGGCCGGCCGCCTTGAGCGGCTCGGCCAGCTTGTCGAGCATCAGCGCGTTGGTGGTGAGCGCCAGTTCGCCGACGCCCGCAAGCGCCGCCAGCCGCGCGACGATTTCGAGCAGATCGAGCCTGAGCGTCGGTTCACCGCCAGTCAGGCGAAATTTGCGAAAGCCGATCGAAATCGCGGCGCGCGCGACGCGCTCGACTTCCGCCGGCGTCAGCAGGTCCGCGTTAGGCAGGAAGCGCAGCCCCTCGAGCGGCATGCAATAGACGCAGCGCAGGTTGCATCTATCGATTATCGAAATGCGCAAATAGTCGATTTCGCGATTGAAAGAATCCCGTGGCATCGTGCGCGGCCGCCATGGCGCCGGCGGGCTGGCCCGCGCCGTCATCGGGGCGACGCATGGCGACGCGCCGGCGCGCGGTCCAGCCACAATTCTAATCGTCCCAGGCGCGCCGTTACAACCGCCTGACCGGATGGTCGGGCGCGGATGGCGGAAAAACCGCGGCGGGCTTCGCTCTCATAGCGCAAACTGTTACACTTTCGTTAATCGATTCGACGGCGGGCGGGTCTTTACGCCCGTGACCAACCGCGAGCCGGGGCGTGCGGCGCCCCGGACCTGCGGATGGTTCGCCGCCGGAGCAAAAGAGGCGACCAGAGATGCTCATGAAGGTGGCATTGGCGTTGAGCTTGGGCGCGCTTGGCGCGTTCGCGATATGGTGTGGGATGGAGGAGCGGGACGGCGTGGCGATCGCGCGCGATACCGAGTTCAGGCTGAGCGCGTTGCGCCGCCATCTGTTCCGCGAAGGACGCCAGCCGGGCCGCGCCGCGGCGCGACTGGACTCCGTGGACGCCGCCGCGCGCTGATCGGCGCGATCGGTTCCGGAACTTCGTAGTTTCCCAATCCCACGACAAAATGAGCGGAGGTCGAGGCGAGCCCCGGATGGCGAGGCCGGCAGAGAATTTTCGTTACCGTGCGTTCCGCGCGCTGGCGCGGCTTGATTTGCGGCGTCCGTGGTTGGTGATCGGGATGGCGGCGGCGTTGTCGCTGGCCTGCGTGCTCTATACCAGGGCGCGCCTGGAGTTCCATACCGGGCAGGACGATTTGGTCACGGCCAATAATCGGGCGAGCCGCGACTATCTGCGCTATACCAAGGAGTTTCCCGATCTCGACGGCTTGATCGTCGTAATTCGCGCCGCGCCCGATCCGGCCCGCGCCGAACGCTTCGCCGATCGGTTGGCGGCGCGGCTCAAGGCCGACCCGATCAATGTGCATAGCGTGCTTTACCGGATCGCGCCGGCGGCGATCGGCGGCGACGCGCTGCTCTATATGAGCCGCGCCGACCTGGCGCGGATGGCGGGACGGCTCGAAGCCGCGGCGCCGATACTGCGCGCGTATGCGGCGCGGCCCGCGTTGGCGACGGTGTTCGCGACCGCCAATCGCGAGCTTGACGCGGCCGCGCGACGCCGCCCGGCGGGCGCAACCGCTCCGGCGAACGCGGCCGGAGCGCCCTCGCCGGGCGCTTCGCCAGCCAGCCTGATTGTGCTGCAAAGCGTGCTGCGCGGGATGCTGGCGAATCAGGACGCGGCGGCGCGCTCGCCCTTCGCGGCGTTGAATCCCGCCGCGGACCGGGGCGGAATCCTCGACGGCTATCTCATTTCCAATAACGGCAAGTATCTGCTGATGAACGTCGCGCCGGGCGCCGGCGCCGCCAACGGTCCCGATCCGGTGGATGTAATTCAGGCCGATCTCGACGCCGTGCGCGCCGCGTTTCCGGGCGTGGACGCGGGCATGACCGGCGGTCCGGCGCTGGCGCGGGAGGAGGCGGCGACCACGCAGCATGACATGACGATCGGCTCGATCGTCGCGGTCGCCAGCAACGTCGCGCTGATCATGATTCCGTTTCGCGGAATCGTCGCCCCGATGTTCGCGATTATCGCGCTGCTGACGGGCGTCGCCTGGTCGTTCGGCTTCACCACGCTCGCGGTCGGCCATCTGAATCTGCTCTCGGCGGTCTTCACCAGCGTGCTGGCGGGAATCGGGATCAATTTCCCAATCCATCTGATGGCGCGATTCGACGAAGCGCGCCGGCGCGGCGCCGCGCTGCCTGATGCGATCGAACTCGCGGTGGTCAACACTGGCACTGGCGTCTTTTCCTCCGCCTGCATCATGGCGCTGGCGTTCCTGATGCCGATGTTCACGGATTTCAGTGGAATCGCCGAGCTCGGGCTGGTCTCGGCGGCAGGCCTGTTCATGTGCCTGCTGTCGGCGCTGCTGGTGTTCCCCGCGCTGCTGGTGATTCGCGATCGGCGGCGCGCGCGGCGGCCGCATCCGGCGCGCCGTCCAACGCCCCGGACGGCGCGCGCCGCGCGTCCGACCGCGCTCGAGCGGATTTTCGCGAAGCCCGGCTGGATCGTCGCGATCAGCGTGGCGCTGACGGTCGCTGCCTTCGGCGTCGCGCCGCGCGTCCATTTCGATCAGAACGTCCTCAAGCTCCAGGCCAGCGACGCGGAGGCGGTGCGCTTCGAAAACCTGCTGATGCGCGACTCGGGACGTTCCTCGTGGTTTGCGGTGGCGCTGGCGCCGACGCGGGCCGCCGCCGATCGCAAAGCGGAGGCCTTCCGGCGCCTGCCCGAAGTCTCCGACGTACAGACGATTACCAGCTACATCCCGGCGCATCAGGCGGAAAAACGGTCGATTATCGCGGGACTCGCCACGGCGCTGGGAACGATTTCGATCGCGCCGGCGGGCGCGGACAATTCGCGCGCCCTGATGATGGAATTGAGCGGACTGGCGGCGCGGCTCGGCGCGATGAGCCGGTTCGATCCGACCGGCGGCGTGGACGAAACGGCGCGGCTGGCGCAAGCCGCGATCGCGCGGCTGAAGGGCGACCCGCGGGCTTTCGCCGCCTATGGCGCCGGGTTGCGCGCGACGCTCGGGCGCGAGCTGGCGCAGTTGCGCGGCGAACTTAATCCGCGCGGAATCGACGCGCGCACGCTGCCGAAAATCCTGCGCGACCGCTTTATCGGCGCGAGCGGCCTCTACCTGGTGCAGATTTATCCGCATGGCGACATCTGGGACGACGCCCCGCTCAGCCGCTTCGTCGCGGCGCTGCGCACGGTCGATCCCGACGTCACCGGACCGCCGGTCCAGACCTATAGCCTCGCGACGATCATGCGCCAGGGCTACGAACGCGCGGCGGTGATGGCGCTGATCGGGGTGTTCGTCTTCGTTTTCGCCGATTTCCGCAATCTGCGCGATACGCTGCTGGCGACGGTGCCGCTGATCTTCGGCGGCGCGTGGCTGCTGGAGGCGATGGGACTGCTG
>DAHZDR010000207.1 GCA_027403435.1 Deltaproteobacteria bacterium | reverse complement strand
ATCGTCGATGGCGTCCTGCGGGTGGACAGTTTCACCCCCGCGCGCGCCGTCAAGCCCACGCGCCGTTCCGCGCCGCCGCCGGCCCGGCCGGTTGCGTCGCCGGCCGCCGGCGCCTGACGATCGCCCGGCGCGCCGCCGCGTTTTCGTCTGGGCGCGCGGCCGCGATCGATTGGATTTCGCGTGGCGCCCGTCCGCTATCATCAGTTCAACGCGATCGCCTTCGAGGAGAACTTCAACCTCAGGCAGCTCGCGGCGGTCTTTCCGCGGGGCCGGCTCTCCTTGCGCGAACTGCGCGTCACGATCGACCCGGCGGGCGGGATGTACGTCTTTCCGTTCGGCGCGGTGGCCACCCACGATATCGCGCCGGAGCGGCGTGAAGCCGAACTCGCCCGGCTGCGCGCCTCGATGCCCAAGCTTACCGCCAAGGTGGTGCGCGAGGACTACACGGTCGCCGAGGATCCGTCGTTTCGCACCGGGATCGTCGATGGCGTCCTGCGGGTGGACAGTTTCACCCCCGCGCGCGCCGGAATCGTCGCGCTGACGGTCGCCCAGAGCGCCGCGATGGAATACTACGAACAACTCGTCGAGCGATCGTTCGAGCGCATCGCGAAACTGGTCGAGACCATGGAGCGGCGCGGCACCGTGCCGATCCGCACCCGTCCGCTCTATCGCTTTATCGGCGAGGCGATCGTCACGCGCACCGAGGTTATCTCCGTGCTGCATCTGCTCGACAAACCCGACGAGGCCTGGGAAGACCCCGCGATGGACCGTATCTACAACGACCTGCGCGCCGAATTCGATTTGAGCGATCGTTACACCGCGCTTGAAATGAAGCTGCGATCCATCCAGGATTCGCTCGAACTGCTGGTCGATATCGCGCGCGACCGCCGTCTGGTGCTGCTCGAAGTCACCGTCGTGCTGCTGATCCTGCTCGAATTGATCGTGATGCTGCTGCCCCTGGCGCGCTAGGATTTTTCGTCCGCGGCGCCCCGCGCCGGAGGCGCTCGCGATCGGCGGCCGATGACTTACGCGGCCACGGCGGGTACTCTTTGGATATGCGGCTCGCCGCGATCGACGTCGGCTCCAACTCGGTGCACATGCTGATCGCCGACGTGAGCCGCGACGGCCATATCGAGGTCGTTGACCGGGTCAAGGAGATGGTCCGGCTGGGCCGCAAATCCTTCACCACCGGCCTGCTCACCGACGAATCGATGGACCTCGCGGTGCGGGCGCTGGCCAACTTCCGCCGCCTGATGCGCGTGCGGCGGGTTCAGCGGATGCGCGCGGTGGCGACCAGCGCCGTGCGCGAAGCCCGGAATCGGGCGGCCTTCGTCCGCCGTATTCAGAGCGACGCCGGCCTCCCGGTCGAAATCATTTCCGGCCATCAGGAGGCGCGGTTGATTTTCCGCGCCGCGCGTCATGCGCTGGGCCTGAACGGCGGCCCGCATCTGCTGGTGGACGTTGGCGGCGGCAGCGTCGAGCTGGTGCTGGTCAAAAACGGCAAGGCCCTCTGGATGCATTCGGTGAAGCTCGGCGCCGCGCGCCTCAGCGAACGGTTCCTGCACGACGATCCGCCGGCCGCGGCGCAGCGTAAGCGCCTGGAAAAGCATCTCGACGCCGAGATCGGCGCGCTGATGGGCGCGGCGCGCCGGGCCGGCGTGGTCAACGCGATCGGCACTTCGGGCACGATTAACACGATAGTCGCGATGGCGCGGGCGGTCCGCGGCGAAGAACTCGGCCGCCTGCACGGCGCGCGCGCCGCCGCCGCCGAAGTGTCGCGGGTTGCGCGCGATCTGGTCGAAGCCAACGCCGCGCTGCGCGCCGAATTGCCCGGGATGGACGCCAAGCGCGCCGATTTGATGCCGGCGGCGGCGCTGCTGGCCGACTTCGTGATGCGCAAATCGGGCGCGGGCGAGTTGGTCGCCTGCACCTGGGCGTTGCGCGAGGGCGTGCTGCTCGATTTGGCGCAAAACGACGCCGCCGCCAACGACGACGCCCGCCGCCGTTCGGTGACGATGCTGGCGCGGCGCTTTTGCGGAGCCAATCGGCATGGCCGCCAGGTCGCCCGCCTGGCGCTGAAGATTTTCGACGCAACCGCGGCGTCGCTCCGCCTGCCCGAAGCGGCGCGCGAGCTTCTGGAATACAGCGCGCTGCTGCATGACGTTGGCCACGCGATCGATCACGATCGCCACCATCGTCATTCCTACTATCTGATCAAGAATGCCGAACTGCTCGGGTTCGACCCCGCCGAAATCGAAGTGATCGCGCTTGCCTCCCGCGGCCATCGCAAGCAGGCGCTCAACCTCGATTCGCCCGAACTGCGCGCGCTCGCGGCGGGGAATCGCCGGATGGTGCGCGGGCTCGCCGCGATCCTGCGCGTCGCCGACGCGCTTGACCGCAGCCATTTCGGCGTCGTCCGCCGGCTCGGCGTGCGGTTCGCGCCCGGCCAAATCGCGCTCGAAGTGGGTTCGCTCGACGGCCATCAGGCGGACCTCGAACTCTGGACCGGCGAACGCCGCGCCGATCTGCTCGCCAAGCTGCTCGATCGCCGGGTCATTCTCCGCCGCTGATTGCGGCCGCGCGCGCTCCGGGCGCGACCCGGCCAGCCGCTTTGCAGCGTCCGCCGGTTGCTCTACGATCCCGCGCGTGGGATCCGCGCATATAAAGAGGCACGGCGCCGCGGCGCCAGCGCCAATTGCGCATGCCGCCGCTCGCGAAACGCCCGGCGATGAGGAATCATCGCCGGCCGGCGCGGCGTCCGCTCCCGACGCGCCGCTCGCGATCGCCGTGCGCCGCGCGCTTGCCGAGGGCTTGGGCATGCTCGACGTCAACCTGACGGCGGCGTCCGCCGGCGGCGCCGAAGCGATCCATCAGATGCGCGTCGCCGTCCGCCGTCTGCGCGTCCAAATCGATCTGTTTCACGGCGTGCTGCACGGTTCGCGCGTCCGTGCGTGCGATAACGACTTGCGCTGGTTGGGCCGCTCGGCCGGAGCGGCGCGGCAATGCGACGTGATCGCCGGCTTGCTGCGTGAACGCATGGCGCGCCTCGACCCGGCGCTTTCCGCCGCCGCCGGCGCGCTGTTTGACGCGCTCGACCGCGATCGCGCCGCGGCGTATCGCCGGTTCGCGGACGATCTCGCAACCGCGCGTTACCGGCGGATGCGCGCGCGGCTCGCCGATCCGCTGCCACGCAAGTCCGCGTCCGGGGCGCGCGTCGCCGATCTCGCGTTCGCGATGCTCGCGCCGATCGTGCGCAAGGCCCGGCGCGCCGCGTGCCGGGTGCGCGTGGACGCCGATCCGGCGCTAATCCATCGCCTGCGGATTCGCCTCAAACGAGTCCGTTACGCGCTGGAAACGTTCGCTGAAATCGGCGGCAAGCGGACCCGCCGCGCGCGCGCGCGGCTCGCGGATTCGCAGGACCTGCTCGGCCGCCATCAGGACCTGATCGGCGCAATCGATTGGCTGCGGGGATTCGGCGCGGCCGGAGCCGCGCCGGACGTTCCTCCGGCGGCATTGATCGCGGCCGGCGCGCTGCTTCAGGATCTGGCGCGGCAGCGCGAAAAGCTGGCGGCGCGGATCGTCCGGCGGGCGCGGCGGCTGACGCGCGCCGCGACGCTTGAAGCCGCGTTGCGCGAAATCGCCCGCGAATCCCGGGCGGCCGCGGCGGCGCGCGGCCAATCGGTCGCGCCGGAGACGGCCGAAGCGGACGCCGCGGCGCAGTCGCGCGCCGCTCCGCCGCCGCTTGCGTCCGCCGCGGACCGCGCCGCCGGTTCCGCGGCCATCGCGGCTTCGCACCACCTCGAACCGGCTCCTGAATCTCCAACCACCCCCACGGATGAAATTGCATGATGCTTTATCTGGTGCGGCACGCGCTGGCCGAAGAGTCCGGAGCGGCGGGCGAGGATGAAACCAGGCGGCTGACCGACAAGGGCCGCGAACACGCCTGCAAGGTCGGCGCGGGACTGTGCGCGGTCGCGGCCGCGCCGAATTTGATTCTTTCGAGCCCCTTGCCGCGCGCCGCCGAAACCGCCCGAATACTCGCCGAAGCCTTCCCGGCGCATCCGCCGGTGCGGCTGCTGGCGGACCTTGCGGCGGGAATTCCGCCGGCGCCCGCGCTCGCCGCGATCCTTCCGCATAGCCGCCATGAAGAGGTGCTGGTGGTCGGCCATGAGCCGCAGTTGAGCGCGATCGCCGCGATTCTGCTCTGCGGGGAGTCCGGCGGGATGCATCTGCGGATGAGGAAACTCGCCTGCGTGGCGCTGGAAGTGCCGGTTGGCCGGATTGCGCCCCGCGCCGCCGAATTGCATTGGATGATGACCCGGCGGCAGCTCGCGCGGATGCGTTGAACCGGGCCGAGTCGCCCACTTGAGCCGCGCCATCGCGCGACGTTAAGCTGTAACCCTGCCGGAAACGGCCATCACCTGATGTATTTCCGTAAACGCGCCCTCGAACGTATCGCTCGCGAAAAATCGCTCTACGAGCGTGATCGCGGCGGCGATATCCGGGCGTGCCTCGTTTATCCGAATCTTTATCGGCTGGCGATGGCGAATCTCGGCTTCCAGTCGATTTTTCATATTTTCGAATCCGATCCGCGCGTCGCCGCCGACCGCGCTTTTCTTCCCGACGCCGACGAACGCGCGGCGATCGACGCCGGTTCCGCGCCGCTGCAATCGTTCGAGCGCGGCGACTCGCTGACGGATTTCAATATCCTGGCGTTTTCGGTCGCCTTCGAGACCGACTATCTGAACGTCGTCGCGATTTTGCGCATGGCGGGTATTCCCTTGCGGCGGGAAGCGCGCGCCGGCCGCGGCTATCCGCTGATCGTCGCCGGCGGATCGGCGATTTTCCTCAATCCCGAACCGATCGCCGATTTCGTCGATCTGTTTCTGATTGGCGAGGGCGAGGAAATGGCGCCGGAATTTATCGCCGCCTTCGCCGAGGCGCGCGGCACGAGGCGCGAAACGCCGCCGTCCGCCGGGTTCGCCGGAATCGAGGGCGCCTACCTGCCCGAACATTTCGTCCCGATCCATGACGACGCGGGCCGGATCGCGTCGGTCGAATATCGCGGGCCGGGCGAGTCGCGGGTGCGCCGCCGCCTGATTCGCGATCTCAATCGCTTCACCACCGCTTCGCTGATTCTCACCGAGGAATCGGTTTTCGGCGATATGTACCTGGTCGAGGCGAGCCGCGGATGCCAATGGGGATGCCGGTTCTGCGCGGCCGGCTTTATGTATCGCCCCATTCGCTATCGCAGTCCCGAGCGGATTCTGGAAGAGGCGACGCGCGGGCTTGCCGAACGCAAGGTGATCGGCCTGGTCGGCGCCGAGATGGCGAGCGTCCCCGGCGTCGCGGGAATCGCGACGGCGATCGCCGATCGCGGCGGACGCTTGTCGCCGTCCTCGCTCAAAGCCGATTGCATCTCGCCCGGTCTGGCCGCCGCGCTCGCGCGCAACGGGAATCGCAGCGTCACGATCGCGCCCGAGGCCGGCAGCGAGCGGATGCGCAAGGTTATCAACAAGAATCTTTCGGAAGCGGAGATTCTGGGCGCCGCGGAACTGCTGATTGGCGGCGGCGTCGAAAATCTAAAGTTTTACTTCATGTTGGCGCTGCCCGAGGAGCGCGACGAGGACGTGCTCGAAATCGCGCGTCTGACCGGGACGATCCTGGAGCGCGCGCGCGCCACGAAGCGCTCGGTTGGGCGCCTCCCCGTATCCTTGAACCCGTTCGTGCCTAAGCCGTGGACGCCGTTTAAATGGGATCCGATGGCGGATGCGGCCGCGATCAAGCGGAAAATCGCATTGCTGCGCGGCGCGCTCGGGCGGATTGGCGGCGCCGCGATTACGCTCGACGCGGAATCTCCCCGCGAGGCCTATTTTCAGACGCTGGTCTCGCGCGGAGATCGGCGGGTGGGGGCGATTCTGGAGCGGCTCGACGCCGGCCGATGCACCGAGCCGGGCGCGATCTGGCGGGAACTGCGGACCATCCGGCGCGAGGCCCTCGACGGCGGCTCCGTCCTGCCCAATCCGGATTTTTACGTCGCCCGCCAGTACACGCATGACGAAGTCTTGCCGTGGGACTTCATCGACCATCACATCCACAAATGGTTTCTGCTGTCGGAGCGCAAAAAAGCTCATTATGAGCATCAGACCAAGCCTTGCGACGTGGTCCGCTGCACGGTATGCGGCG
>DAHZDR010000533.1 GCA_027403435.1 Deltaproteobacteria bacterium | reverse complement strand
CCGGTTGACTCACGCCGGTGAACTTTCCGAATTTACCCTGCCGACGCCGCTGCCGCCTTTCGATATTGCGGCCGCCGCCGATGGCGCCGTATGGGTGACGATCGCGCGCGCGCATACCGTATGCGCAATCACGCCGGACGGCCGTATCAACGCAATTTACCTGCCCGTAACCGTTTATCCCAGCTTTATCGCGTCCGGACCCGACGGCAATCTCTGGTTCACCGAGCCGACCGGAAAAATCGGCCGTTTGACGCCCGCCGGCGCCTTCACGGAATTTCCCGCGTCGCCCGCGCCCAGTCCGGCGAAAAATACGAGAGAGGAAGCGATCCGGCGCCGCCGGCTCCTGATCGGCCCGCACTGATTTGCGTCCAGGCTTCCCGCCGGGTTTCTCCATGCCTGAGGCCCGTGCGTCCGTTGTCGCAACCGGCGCGATTTGCGCTATAAGCGATTCACGCGGCAACTCAATCAATCCCGCCCCGCCGGGGCCGCGCAATGGAGTGAGCCAGATGGGTCGTCATCTCGAAGGTAAAGTGGCCGCCGTTACCGGCGGCGGACGTGGGATCGGCCGCGAGGTCGTCCGGGCGCTGGCCGCACAGGGCGCGGCGGTCGTCATCAACGATCTCGGCGTGACCGTCGCCGGACAGCGCGAAACTTCGTCGCCCGCCGACGACGTGGCCAAGGAAATCAAGGCCAGCGGCGGCAAGGCGGCGGCAAACCACGAGGACATTTCGACGCCGGAGGGCGGCGAAAGCCTGGTCAATCAGGCGATTAAGGATTTCGGCCAGCTCGATATCCTGGTCAACGTCGCCGGCATCCTGCGCGACCGCATGATTTTCAACATGACGATCGAGGAATGGGACGCCGTCGTGCGCGTCCATTTGCGCGGCCATTTCTGCACGATGCGTCCGGCGACCGCCCATATGCGCGAGCGCCGCTACGGCCGGATCATCAATTTTTCTTCCAACTCGGCCCAAGGCGCGCCCGGCCAGCCCAATTACGCCGCCGCCAAGGCGGGAATTCTCGGGCTTACCTGGAGCTCCGCGGTCGCCCTGCAGAAATACAACATCACCGTCAACGCGATTATGCCCGGCGCCGCGACCCGCATGACCGATACGATTCCCGCCGGCCGCCTGCCCGGCACGCGCCCCGAAGCCGCCAACGCCGCGGGCTCGCCGATGGATCCGGCGAACGTGCCGCCGATAATTGTTTATCTCGCCAGCGACGAAGCCGCCGACGTGACCGGCCAAACCTTTGGCGCGTCCGGCTACCGCATCTCGCGCTACACGCATCTGGAAGCCGATCGCGTGATTTTCAACAACGGTCCGTGGGATATCGAGGAGCTGTTCAAGATCTTCAAGCAGACGCTCGGTTCCGGAATGAAGCCGCCACGCATGGCGATGTAAGCGCGGCTCAGCCGAATTAAGCGGATCCAGCCGCGGCCGGCGAGACTCGATCGCGTCGGCCGACGCCGCCTGCCGCCGTTACGCGCTCCCGTGTGGACTGCTATCCTGCGGTCGGAACTGACGGTCGCCCGGCGGCGCGCGCGTGCGGCTATCGGGCTTATCATGGACTCGCTTGCGCTTTACCAGTTTTCGACCAGTCCATTCTGCGCCAAGGTGCGCAAAATTCTCGACTTCAAGGGCGTCGAATATCGCGTCGTCGAAGTCGATTATCTCGAACGCGGGGAATTGCTGGCCGCGTCCGGCCAAATCATGGTTCCGGCGCTGACGCTGGCGACCGGCGAGACGATCGTCGATTCCGACCGGATCGCGGCGCGGCTCGACGAGCTTTATCCCACGCCGACGATCTTTCCGCCCGAATGGCGCGGGATTCATCTGGCGCTCGCGCGGTATTTCGACACGGAGCTCGAAGACGCGCTGTTCCGCGCCGCGATTCCCGACGAAATCGCCTATTACGCGCGCCAGGGCCGCGATCAAGAGGCGTTTTTTCGCCTGATTCGCGAACGCAAGTACGGCGCCGGCTTTTGCGACGACGCGATCCTCCGCCACGGCGAATTTATGGCCGCCGCGCATGCGCGGATGCGGCCGTTCGAAGACGCCCTGCGCGATCGCGCCTTTCTGCTTGGGCGAATCGGTTACGCGGATTTCGCCCTCTACGGCCAACTGAACTATCTGGCGATCGCGGGCGAATTGAAAATTCCCGCCGAAATGGAGCGTTTGCGCGCCTTTTACGGCCGTATCGACCGGATTTACGCGACGCTCGACCCCAACGCCTGACGTGCTTGGCGCCGCCGCTATCGAGCTGGCCCCGCAGCCGTTTTCCGCCGCCCGTGCGCCTAGATTGGATCGGCGCGCGGCGCCCGCCGCAATCCGCTCGTGGTCGAAAATCGACAGTTTCGGCGCGGCCGGCGCGGGCGCGGCAATTGACGCTCAGCGGGCTTGCTGGTAGCTCCGATGGTCAATCAGGCGCGCGCCGCCTTGGACCGCCGTCGGCCAAAATTCATCGTGGGCCGTGCGGCGCCGCGCGCGCCATGCAACCATTAGAGCTGTGAGCATACCGGGAACGACCGCATGAGCACGCCGATCGCCAATCATCAGGCCGCCGCCGACACGGTGAGCCATCCCGACCCAATTCAGTATCGGGAATACAAGCTGTTGCTGAAGGCCGAGCATTTCCTGAAATCGCAGAACTTCCACAAGTTCTGGAAACTCACGCGGCGGGTGGCGAAGGATCTTGGCGTCGCGATCAACAAGCGCGGCAAGCCGATGGAAACGCATCTGCGCGAGGTGATTTTTTTCGATACGCCCAAATTCCGCCTTTACAACAACGGCTTTATCCTGCGCCGGCGGACTTTTTATAAAAATGGCCTGCCCCAGCCCGAACATGAGTTGACGCTCAAGTTCCGCCATCCGGATTACCACGCGGCGGCGGCGGTTGACGTTCGGCCCCTGCTGCCCTGCCTCAACGTCGTCAAATTCAAGGAGGAAATCCTGCCGCCGCACGAAAAGCCGCAGGGGATGCGCACGATTTATTCGCACGGATGCGAGCTCGACACGCCCAACACGATCATGACGCGGAGTTTCGAATCCATCTGCCAGGTTTTTCCCGCTCTGCTGCGCACGGGGGCCAAGCCCAAGACCACACTGTCGGTGGTCAACGGCCTCGCGATCGAGGAAATCCTCGTGAATTTTGGCGAAATCGATTTCGGCGGCAAGCTGACGGCGAAAGCCAACCTCGCGCTCTGGCGCAACCGCGCCACGCAGGAGCATTTCGTCGGCGAATACTCCTACCAGGTGAAGTTTCCCGCGCTCGAGGAGTTCCGCGGCGCGCCGCGCGAACTCTCCGAGCGCTTCTATCTCGGCCTGCAGCGTGAAGCCGCGGACTGGCTCAAGATCGATTCCACCAAGACCGCGATGATCTATCGGATGGGCCGGATTGCGGTGACGAATCATGAATGAGGCGCCGGCCGGCCGCGGCCCGGCCAGCTTCGGCGCAATTTTTATGGTGTTTCTCGCCGCCGGCGGCATCAGCTTCGGCGGCGGCGTGCTCGCCTATCTCCGCGACTACCTCGTCAACGGACGCCATTGGCTCGACGACGACGATTTCCTTGACGCGCTCGAAATCAGCGAAACGCTGCCCGGCCTCAATTCGGTCAACATGGCGGTGATCGTTGGCGATCGATTGCGCGGCGTCGCCGGCGCCATGGTCGCGGTGATCGGCCTGATGATCCCCGGCATGGCCGTGATCATGACGCTCGGCGTCTTATGGGAGCATCAGCGCCAAAATCAGAACGTCAACGCCTTTCTGGTCGGAGTGGCGGCCGCGGCGGTCGGTCTGCTGCTCACGGTCACGCTGCAACTCGGCCATAAGCAGTTCGTCCGTCCGCTCGACCTCTTGCTGATTGCGGCCACCTTCGTCGCGGTCAGCGTGTGCAAAATTTCGCTTCTATGGGTGCTGCTGATCATCGGGCCGATCGCCGTATGGTTTTACCGTCCGGGCGGCGCCATGGTCACGGCCGAGCGCTTCGTCCATCTGCGCGAACGCCTGCATTCCCATCGCGCGCACTGGCGGCATTGATTCGTGGCGCACAAACTTCTCAGCCTGGCGTGGGTTTTCGCCCTGCTCTCGCTGTTGGCGGTCGGCGGCGGCACGGCGGTGCTGCCCGAGATGCAGCACATGACCGTCCATCAGTTCCATTGGGTGACCGACAAGCAATTCCGCGACATCTACAGCCTCGGCCAGGTC
>DAHZDR010000526.1 GCA_027403435.1 Deltaproteobacteria bacterium | reverse complement strand
CCTTCGCGCTCGGCCTGCGCGACCAGCAGGTGGGGCGGTTCACGGTGTTGCTCAACGCGCTCTATCGCGGGTTTCTCGAAACCGACGCTTCGCTAATCGAAATCAATCCGCTGGTCGTGACCAAAGACGGCGCGGTTATCTGTCTCGACGCCAAGATGTCGTTCGACGACAACGGCCTGTTCCGCCATCCCGAGATTCGCGAGCTGCGCGACCCGAACGAAGAGGATCCGGCCGAGACCGAAGCCTCAAAATACGACCTCAGCTACGTCCATCTGGACGGCAATATCGGCTGCATGGTCAACGGCGCGGGCCTCGCGATGGCGACGATGGATATCGTCAAGTATTACGGCGCCGAACCGGCCAACTTTCTCGACGTTGGCGGCGGCGCCAACTCGCAAAAAGTCGCGGCCGCCTTCCGTATCCTGCTCGCCGACGATCGCGTCAAGGCCGTCCTGGTCAACATCTTCGGCGGGATCATGCTCTGCGACGTGCTCGCCCAGGGCGTCGTGGACGCCGCTCGCGAGGTCAAGCTGAGCGTGCCGCTGGTGGTCAGGATGGAAGGCACAAACGTCGAAAAAGGCAAGCAAATCCTCAAAGAATCGGGCATCAAGGTGATCGCCGCCAGCGACATGGCCGACGCCGCCCGGCGCGTGGTCGAGGCGATCGGCGGACGCGCCCAAGCCTGAAAGCGGTATTGCGATGAGCATTCTGGTCAACAAGAACACCCGCGTCCTCACCCAGGGAATCACCGGCGCCACCGGCCAGATTCATACCCGGGCGTGCAAGGAATACGGCACCCAGATGGTCGGCGGCGTGGTCCCCGGCAAGGGCGGCACGGGCTTCGAGGGCATCCCCATTTTCAACACGGTCGAACAGGCGCGCAAGGCGACCGGCGCCAACGCTACGGTAATTTACGTGCCGCCGCCGTTCGCCGCCGACGCGATTCTGGAAGCGGTCGCGGCCGGTATCGAACTGGTCATCTGCATCACCGAAGGCGTGCCCGTGCTCGATATGGTCAAGGTCAGCCGCTACATGCGCGGCTCCAAAAGCCGCTTGATCGGCCCCAACTGTCCCGGCGTGATCACGCCCGGCGAATGCAAAATCGGCATCATGCCCGGCTATATCCATAAGCCCGGCGATATCGGCGTGGTGTCGCGCTCCGGCACGCTCACCTATGAGGCGGTCTATCAGCTCACCCAGCTCGGCCTCGGCCAATCCACCTGCGTCGGGATTGGCGGCGATCCGATCGTCGGCAGCGGCCATATCGACGTGCTTAAGCTGTTCAACGACGATCCGGGCACGCGCGCGGTCATCATGATTGGCGAAATCGGCGGCACGGCCGAGGAAGAATCGGCGCAATATATCAAGGAAAACTTCAAGAAGCCGGTGGTCGCGTTTATCGCCGGCCAGACCGCGCCAAAGGGCCGCCGGATGGGCCATGCGGGCGCGATTATCTCGGGCGGACGCGGCACCGCCGCCGACAAAATCGCGGCGCTCAAGGCGGCGGGAATCGCGGTCGCGATGAGCCCGGCGGAATTGGGCGTCACGATGCAGTCGGCGCTCGCAGGCAAGGCCGCCTGAACGCCCGCAAAACCATTAACTTAAAGTAATACTTTAGATTTAACCGAATGGAAAGAACTTTCGCGATTATCAAGCCCGACGCCGTCGCGCGCCATCTGGTCGGCGACATCGTCAAGCGCATCGAAGCGAGCGGACTGAAGATTATCGGGATGCGCCTGTTGCAAATGTCGCGGGCGCAAGCCGAGACCTTCTATGACGTGCATAAGGAGCGTCCATTTTACAACTCGCTCTGCGACTACATGACTTCGGGTCCGGTGGTGGTGATGGCGCTGGAAGGGGAGGGCGCGATCAAGCGTTGGCGCGACCTGATGGGCGCGACCGATCCGGCCAAGGCGGAGCCGGGGACGATTCGGCGCGATTTCGGCCAGAACGTCGAGCAAAACGCGACGCACGGTTCGGACGCGCCCGCAACCGCCGCCCGCGAACTCGCTTTTTTCTTCCGCACCTCGGAGTTGATTTCCTGACCGTTGGCGTACAGCAAGCCGCCGGGATACTCCTGCCGCCCGCGTTCGAAGTCGTTGATGCGGCCGCTGCGCGCGTCCGGTCGATCGTTGTGGTGGCGGGCGCATTCGCCGGGCACGATAAAGTACATCACCGAATTTCTCGGACGCGACCTGCCCCAGCCGTCCTACGACGCTCCGCCCGAGGCCACGGCGGAGGCCGAGATCGAGGAGGTTCCGATCCTCGAAGAGCTTCCGATCGAGGCTCAGAACGTCGATTTCGCGACCGTCGCCGGCACTGTGGAGCCGCACGACGCGGAATTCCGTGAACGCGCGCTGGTAATCCGCTACGTCAAATATCTCCGCGACCGCGGCGTCGGCGCCGTCAGATACCAAATCAAACTGGCCGGCGGCGGCGCGTTGTTTTGCGATCTCTGGGACGCGCGCCGGCGCAACCTGATCGAAGCCAAGGGCGAGATCACGCGCGATTCAATCCGTATGGCGATCGGCCAGCTTGCCGACTACGGACGGTTTCTTGAACCGAGCCGCTCCGCAGTGCTTTTGTCTGAGCGGCCGCCGCGCGACCTCGAGGATTTGCTGGGCAGCGCCGAAATTGGCGTGGTTTGGGAGACCACAGGCGGCCAATTCGAGGACAATTCGGAGGGTCGCTTTACCTGATACGGCGCAGGGCGTTTGCGGCGTGATCACGCGCGCTGGTTCGTAATTGATATTGGGCGGGCGCGCGGGCAGAATCGCCTGCGTAAGCTCCGACGCGCATGCCCATACTGTCGCATCCCCGTTCGATCCCGACGGCGCGGCTCGCCGCGCCAGCGATCGCGTTTGCGCTCGCCGGATGCGATCCGGTGATCAATCTCGCCGGAGCGAATTTCCCCGGATGGCTGCTCTGCGCGATCGCCGGAATCGCGATCGCCGCCGGCTTGCGGCCGCTCTTCGTCGCGCTGCGGCTCGAACCCCATCTGGGACCGCTCGCGATCGTCTATCCGGCGCTGGCCACGCTCGCCGCATGCCTCGTATGGCTCGCCTTTTTCAACCGGGTCTGAGGCGCGCGCATGGCTGAGGCGGCGACAACGGTGAAGCCGCCCGCGCCGCGCGACGATCGCTCGCGACGGTTGGCTGGCCGCGCGCTTGGAATCGCGATTGTCGCCGCCGCGATCGTCGTCGGCGGATGGGTTACGCGGCTTTACTATCTTTATCCGCGCACCGACGACGCCTATGTGCGCGCCAATATCGTTGGCCTGGCGCCGCATGTCAGCGGCCCGATCGTCAGCCTGCCGATCCGTGACAATCAACACGTGCGGCCGGGCGAGCTGCTGTTCGTGGTCGATCCCCGGCCCTATCAGGCGGCGCTCGATCGGACCGAAGCCGAACTCGCGCTGACCAATTTGCAAATCAAGGCGCTCGACGAGGCAATCCGGTCCGCACGCGCCCGCCAGCAACGGCTGGAGGCCGACGCCGCCTACGATCGCCAGTATCTCAAGCGCATCGAACCGCTGTTGACGCGCCATTTCGTCACCGCCAACGACGTCTATAACGCGCGCAGCCGGGTCGAGGCCGACGCCGCGGCGATCGCCAGCGCCCGCGGCGAGGTCGGCAAGGCGCAAAACGAGCTTGGCCAGTATGGCGATGTCAACGCGCGGCGCAAGGCGGCCGAAGCCGCCGTCTATAACGCGAAATTGAACGTCGGCTACTGCTCGGTGACCGCGCCGTTCGACGCCTGGGTGACCAATCTCAATATCGCCGTCGGCCAATACGCCAACGAAGGGCGCGAAGTCCTGAGCCTGGTGGATAATCGCCAATGGTACGTGATGGCGAACTTCCGCGAGGACTT
>DAHZDR010000507.1 GCA_027403435.1 Deltaproteobacteria bacterium | reverse complement strand
ATTATCGCGCGCGAACTCGGCGTGAATCTGCGCGCGACTTCCGGTCCCGCGATCGAGCGCGCCGGCGACCTCGCCGCGATCGTCAACGACCTTGACGGCGGCGACGTGCTGTTTATCGACGAAATTCATCGCCTGGCGCGGCCGGTCGAGGAAGTGCTCTATCCGGCGATGGAGGATTTCGAACTCAATATCGTCGTCGGCAAGGGGCCGGGCGCGCGCTCGATGCGGCTTGCGGTCAAGCCGTTTACGCTGGTCGGCGCCACCACCCGTTCGGGATTGCTGAGCGCGCCGCTGCGCGATCGCTTCGGCCAGCATTACCATCTGGATTTCTACCGCCGCGAGGATCTGACCGAAATCGTGCTGCGTTCGGCGAGCATGCTCGGCGTGAGCCTCGCCGGCGACGGCGCCGACGAAATTGCCGGGCGCGCGCGCGGCACGCCGCGAATCGTGAATCGCCTGCTGCGCCGGGTGCGGGATTTCGCGCAGGTCAATGGCGCCGCCGCGATCACCCGCGAAGTCGCGCTCGGCGCGCTGGAATTGCTCGAAATCGACGCCTGCGGCTTCGACCGGATGGACCGCGCGATCCTCGCCGCGATTATCGACAAATTCGACGGCGGTCCGGTCGGCGTCGAAAGCCTGGCGGCGGCCGTCGGCGAAGAGGCCGACACGATCGGCGAAGTTTACGAACCCTATCTGTTGCAGGAGGGTTTCGTCGCGCGCACCGCCCGCGGCCGGGTCGCGACGGCGCGCGCCTACGCCCATCTGGGCCGCACCCGCCGCGGCGTCCTGCTCTAAGCTGGCGGTCGTGGCCGGCCCGGCGCGCTTGGCGATCCGCGCGCGCGCGATTACGCTTCACGCATTGTCTGGTATTACCGTTCTGGAGCCGTCCGATGAGCGTTACTGAAAAGAACCTCCACGCCGCTTTCGATCTGACGGCGACGGTTTACGACCGTGCGCGCCGCCAGCTCGTGCCGTGTTTCGACGGGTTCTACCGCGCCGCGGTCGAGGCGCTCGACTTTCCCGCCGCCGCGCCGCTGGCCGTGCTCGATCTCGGCGCCGGCACCGGCCTGCTCGCCGGCTTTGTCGCGGCGGCGTTTCCGGCCGCGCGAATCACGCTGATCGATCTCGCGCCCGGGATGCTGGCGCGGGCGCGTGAGCGTTTAGCGCCGATTATCGATCGGATGAGCTTCGTGACCGCCGACTATGCCGCGGCGCCGTTTGGCGAGGCGTGCGACGCGATCGTCTCCGCGCTCTCGATTCATCATTTGGAGGATGACGCCAAGCGCCGCCTGTTCCACCGTATCCACGCCGCGCTCAAGCCCGGCGGAGTTTTCGTCAACGCCGACCAGGTGGCTGGCGCGACGCCTTTGCTCGAACGCCGCAACAAGACGCAATGGATCGCGCGCGCCCGTGAATTGGGCGTCGCCGAGGACGACCTTGCCGGCGCGATCGATCGGATGAAGTTCGATCGGCCGGCGACCGTCGCGGCGCAACTGCGATGGCTCGGCGAAGCCGGATTCGAAAGCGTCGATTGCGCCTTCAAGGACGGAATGTTTGCGGTTTTTGGCGGCCGGCGCGGCGCCTGAACAATTTCGCGGCCGCCCGCGGGCGGCTCTGTAATTGTCATAAAATCTGTGCTAACTGCCTGTTAGTCGGCTTCGACAAAAGGTCACGATCCATGGCGTTGCGGGCGATCGGCGCCGGCGCGCCGTCCAGGGCGGGAGCGCGAAAGGCGAAAGCATGGCGCGCAAGAGGCGATCAGCTGCGTTAGTGATAGCCACTGGATGCGTCGGCCTTGCGATGCTCGCTTTCGACCGGGTTAGTGTAAACGGATTCGTTCGCCGACCGCCGCCGCTGCCCGCGATCGTCGCCAGCCCGATTACTGCCTGCGGCCGAATCGCCCGTCCAGGCTATTACGAAGTCGATAACGCGCTGGTCGCGCAAGCGGATCTGGGCGACTGTATCCAGATTTCGGCGCCCAACGTCTCGCTCAATCTCAACGGCCAAAGCATCTCAGGCGCGAACGCCGGCGTCGGCGTCGGCGTCGGCGTGCAGGTGATGCCGACGGCAGCCCATGCGTTCATCGAAGGCGGCGGCGCCACGATTTCCGGCTTTTTCGACGGCGTCGAAATCGGCGGCGTGGGCGCGGTCGCCGAGAATTTCAACGCCGAAAATAATTCCGACGCGGTCGTTCTGCTCAATCGGGCGCGGCTGGCCAATGTCGCCAATTTCAACGCGAGCAACAATGGTTTCGACGGCGTCAGGCTCGCCGAAAGCATGCAAAGCGTAGTGCAGAGTTTTACCGCGAGCGGCAACAATCGCTATGGCGTATGGCTGG
>DAHZDR010000495.1 GCA_027403435.1 Deltaproteobacteria bacterium | reverse complement strand
TCTTCGGAATACTCTTGGGCGCGCCCGCGTGCGCCGCTCCACTCGCGAATAACTCGGCGCACAAGATAATCGCCGCCGCCAGCACCAACCGTCGCATGAATGTCCTCATGGTCAGCCTCTCGCTTGGTTTCTTTGCCGCATGACAATTCCCGTCCGATTTCGATCGTTCAGCGTGGTTCGTCCACGCGCAATCCGCCGCCGACGGTCCGAACCCGCCCGCAATACAACTTGAAATTTGACGAGATTGGAACTGGCGGAGCGAATTAAGCTGGCGTGGACGGGCGGCGAAAAGGCCCCGCTTGCGAGCGAGAATCCTTTTTGACCAAGGCGTTTCGCCCCCCCCCCGCGGCGCGAAACTTCACTGGGCGCATTCCTACCCCCTGTGCCTCGCCGGCGAGGTCGTTGCAACCGCCGACTATGCAATGCGGCCTATAGCAAATGGTTGCCGCGACGTCAACCGCGACTCGCCGGCACGGGATCGACCATCGCGAAGCTGGCGGCCGCCGCCGGACGCGCGCCCGCCATCCAAAACGCAAAGACGATGCCCATGATGGCGCCAGGCGCGCGACATCGCCAAATTCGCCAAAAATCCTCGTGGATATTCACGGACGCAGCTTGTAGCACATTATGCCTGCGATTACAGGCCGCGGCGGTTCCCTGGGCGAATTCGCGCGTGATGGAGCCGCGCGCCGCCCGATATCGAGTGGCCGCGGCTGGTCGTCGGATACAGCCGAAAGGGAAAGTCCCCACGGGCGCGCCGTCGCGCCGCTTATGGGCGGCGCGTTCAGTTCATGATACTGCCGGCGTCAACGTTCATCGTCTGGCCGGTCATGCCCGCCGAAAGATCGCTGACCAGGAACACCGCGACCCGGGCGATCTCGTCCTCGGTCACGATTCGCTGGAGCGCGGCGCCCGACTCGAAGCCCTTGCGAATTTGCGCGTAGGGCACGCCGAGCGCCTCCGCCCGCGCATGCATCACCCGCTCGATCCGGTCGCCCTCGACCGCGCCGGGACAGATGCAATTGACGCGCACTCCCGCCGGACCCCATTCGCCGGCCAAGGTCTGCGTAAGTCCGATCAGCGCCCATTTCGACGAGGCGTAGGGCGAGCGCAGCGGATAGCCGCGGCGGCCCGCGCCCGAGGAGATCATCAGGATATTGCCGCTCTTTTGCTGCGCCATCGCGGGCAGCGCCGCGCGCGCGGCGAGCCACGCGCCGGTCAGGTTGATATCGATGACCTCGCGCCATTCCGCCAGCGTCATTTCGGTCAGGCGCTTGGTCGGACCGGCGATTCCGGCGTTGTTGACCAGAATATCGACGCGGCCGAAGGCCTTGATGGTTTCCTCGACCATGCGCGCGCAATCGGCCTCTTTGGCGACGTCGGTGCGCAGGGCGATCGCCCGGACGCCGAGCTTTTCGACCGCGGCGCGGGTCTCGTCGAGCGGGCCTTCGGAACGCGCGGCGAGCGCGAGCTTGATCCCGTGGCGGGCGTAAGCGAGCGCGATTTGCTTGCCGATTCCGTAGCCGCCGCCAGTGATAATCGCGACCTTGTCCTTCAATTCCTGCATCGCACGAGGTTCCTTTGCGGAGATTTTCGCTGGCGCCGGCGTGCGGGCCCGCAATCGGGAATCTAGTCCGCGGCCGCCCGCGATCACAAACGCCGCGCCACGGACGGCGGCAATTTGCGCTTTTGGATTGGAGTTAAATCGCGCGGCCATATAAATCAGAATGGGATGGCGGCGGTGCTGGAGGCTTCGGGGCGGCTGGTGGAGACGCTCAAACCCCCGTTGAAGTGGGCGGGCGGTAAACGCTGGCTGGCGCCGCGCCTGCGCGAGCTGTGGCGCGGCCATCGTGATCGCCGGCTGGTCGAGCCTTTCTGCGGCGGCCTGGCGGTGGCGCTTGGCCTCAACCCGGCGCGGGCGATGCTGAGCGATATCAATCCGCATCCGATCAACTTCTACCAATGGCTGAAGGATGGATTGCGGATGCGGATCGCGATGCGTAACGACGCCACGCTGTACTACCGGCATCGCGCGCGGTTCAATCGGCTGATTGGTCAGGGCAAGCAAGCTTCAGCGGAAGCGGCCGCGCTGTTCTTTTATCTGAACCGCACCGGTTACAACGGCCTCTGCCGGTTCAACCGCGACGGTTTTTTCAACGTGCCGTTTGGCCGGCACGCGCGAATCAATTACCTCCGGGATTTTTTGCCCTATCGGGCGGCTTTCGCCGGATGGGATTTCAGGACCGGGGACTTCGCGAGCCTGCCGCTTGAGGCGGACGATTTCATCTACGCCGACCCGCCCTACGACGTCGAATTCACGCAATACTCCAAAGAGCGCTTTGCGTGGACCGATCAGGTCCGGCTGGCCGAATGGCTCGCGCGTCATCCGGGACCGGTCGTGCTCTCGAATCAGGCGACCGCGCGGATTGTGGAGCTGTACCGGTCGCTCGGATTCGCGCTGACCATCCTGCGCGCGCCGCGCATGATCAGTTGCACGGGCGACCGCAAACCGGCTCTGGAAGTGATCGCCATCAGGGGCGTCTGAGGCGATCGCGGGAACGTCGCCGGCCGTGTTCCGCAGCCGGGATTTTCGCGATAACAGGCGGATCGGCGGCGGCCCGCCATGGCGTAACTTGTCACAACACCGCGCGCTCCATATCATGGATAGCCAAGCTATGGCGGCGGTTTCACAGATTCCTTCAAGCTCGGGCCGGCCTTCGGCGCGCCCTTCGCGGATACCCACGTTGTTGCGGATCGGCGGCCTTGCGCTGCTCGCGTGCGGTTCGCTCTATCTGCTGGCGACGCATGCGCAATGGTTCGAGAATCCCCGGCTAATCAAGGCCGAAGTGCAATCGTGGGGCTTTTGGGGACCGCTCGCCTATATTGCGCTTTACACCTTCGGCCCGTCGTTCCTGGTGCCCGGCGCGGTGATGACGATCGCGGGCGGACTGGCCTTCGGCGCACTCTGGGGCGCAACGTGGTCGCTGCTTGGCGCCGATCTGGGGGCGTTGTTCGCCTTCGGCGCGGGACGGCTGCTCGGACGATCGTTCGTCGAGAACCTGATTGGCGATCGGTTTCGCAAAGTGCTCGAACGGCTTGCGCGCAATGGTTTTTATATCATCTTATATCTGCGAATTGTGCCGGTGATTCCTTATAACGCGCTGAATCTGCTGGCGGGCGCGTCGCCAATTACGTTCCGCGATTACTTCTGGGCGAGCGCCGTGGGACTGATTCCTGGCACGATACTGTTCGCGGTGCTGGGCGACGCCCTGTGGCATCCGACTCAGCCGCGCTTTTTCGTCGCGATTGGCTTGATTCTGTGCTGCTTCGCCGCAGGCGAGGTCTATCGCCGCTGGAAGAAAGTTCCGATCGAAGTCGAAGTCGCAGCCGACTGACGGCGGGCGTTGGCGTGGCCGGCGCGTCGCAGATCCGCAAAGGTGGCGCCTGATCCCGCGAAATAAAACAACGGACGGACGCGGTTAAACGTCCGTCCGTTGTGGTTTATGCGATAGCGTTCGGCGCCGACTCAGGTGCCGGACTGCCAGCTCGACAGATACTTCTTCTGTTCCGCGGAGAGCTCGTCGATCCGGATACCCATCGCCGCCAGTTTGAGGCTGGCGACCTCTTGGTCGATCGCCGGCGGCACCTCGTGCACTTTGGCGGACAGGACCGCGCTGGTGGCCGTCCAGCGCGCGGCCATCGCCTGAGTGGCGAAGCTCATGTCCATCACCTGCGCGGGATGGCCCTCGGCGCAGGCCAGATTGACCAGCCGCCCCTGGCCCAGGATAAACAGCGTGCGGCCGTTGGCGAGCAGGTAGGCGTCAACGTGGTTGGTTACGTTGCGATCGATTTTTTTGGCCGAATCGTTGAGATAAGCGATATCGATTTCGACGTCGAAATGGCCGGAATTGCAGAGAATCGCGCCATCCTTCATCAGGCTGAAATGCGCCGGATTGAGCACCGAGCGATCGCCGGTCGCGCTGATGAAGATGTCGCCGATTTTGGCCGCTTCGACCATCGGCATCACGCGCAAACCGTCCATCGCGGCCTCGAGCGCGCGCACCGGATCGACTTCCGTGACGATCACGTCGGCGCCGAGACCGCGGGCGCGCGCGGCAATTCCCCGCCCGCACCATCCGTAGCCGGCGACCACGACGATCGAACCGGCGATCAATACGCCGGTCGCGCGAATGATGCCGTCCATGGTGGACTGGCCGGTGCCGTAGCGGTTGTCGAACAGATGCTTGGTCTGGGCGTCGTTGACCGCCACGACCGGAATCTTCAGCGCGCCGTCCCGCTCCATCGCGCGCAGCCGAATCACGCCCGTGGTGGTTTCCTCCATGCTGGCGCGGACTTCGGTCGCCTGTTCGCGGAACTCGGTATGGAGCAGGCTCACGAGGTCGGCGCCGTCGTCCATCGTGATCGTCGGACGGCGGCGCAAGACCGCGCGCAGATGGCTGTAATAGGTGTCGCGATCCTCGTCATGGATTGCGTAGGTGGGGATCCCGTAGGCCGCAACCAGCGCCGCGGCGACGTCGTCCTGGGTGGACAGCGGATTGCTGGCGCAGCAGAAGACCTCGGCGCCGCCCGCCGTGAGCGCGCGCAGCAGGTTGGCGGTTTCGCAGGTGATATGCAGGCAGGCGCCGAGCCGCTGGCCCTTGAGCGGCAGCTCCCGGGCGAAGCGCTCGCGGATAATGCGCAGGACCGGCATCTGCCGGTCGGCCCATTCGATTCGTTTGCGGCCGTTTTCGGCCAGAGCCAAGTCGCGCACGTCGTGTTCGGCGCTTTTTGCGGATGACATCTACAATTTTCTCCTGACGATCGATCAGCGGCCGGAACCGAGGCCGAAAGCGCTGCGTAATTGGTCCGCCATGTCGGTCTTTTCCCACGGAAACAGGCCGTTTTCGGGCGGGCGGCCGAAATGGCCGTAGGCGGCGGTGGGTTGGTAGATTGGCCGCTTGAGCTGTAGCGCGCGGATAATTCCGGCCGGGCGGAAGTCGAACAGTTCGCGCAGCGTGGTCGAAAGCTTATGGTCGGGAACCACGCCGGTGTCGAAGGTGTCGATCAGGATGGACACCGGCTCGGCGATGCCGATCGCATAGGCGACCTGGATTTCGCATTTGCTGGCGAGTCCGGCGGCAACGACATTTTTGGCGACATAACGCGCCATATAGCATGCCGAACGGTCAACCTTGCTCGGGTCCTTGCCGGAAAACGCGCCGCCGCCGTGGCGTCCGTAACCGCCATAGGTGTCAACGATAATCTTGCGTCCGGTCAGACCGCAGTCGCCATGCGGACCGCCGATGATGAAACTGCCGGTGGGATTGACATGGATCACCGTGGACTTGTCGAGATACCGCGCCGGGATGGTTTTTTTGATCAGCTCTTCGATTATCGCCTCGCGAATCGTGCTGTGGCTTGCGTCCGGGCTGTGCTGGGTCGAGACCACCACCGCGTCGACGGCCACCGGACGGCCATCGGCGTAGCGCACGGTCACCTGGCTTTTGCCGTCGGGCCGGATAAAGCCGAGCTTCTTTTCCTTGCGCAGCGCGGTCAGGTTCTCCATCAGGCGATGCGCCAGCGAAATCGGCAGCGGCATCATCTCGGGCGTTTCGTCGCAGGCGAAGCCGAACATCAGGCCCTGATCGCCCGCGCCCTGTTCCTTGAACAGGCCTTCGCCCTCGGTAACGCCCTGCGAGATATCGGGCGATTGCGGCTCGATCGCCGTCAGCACCGCGCACATATTGCCGTTGAAGCCGGTGTCGTCGTTGTCGTAGCCGATATCGACTGCGGTTTGACGCGCGATTTTGACGTAATCCGGCTGATGCCGCGAGGTGATTTCGCCGGCCATCACGATCAGGCCGGTTTTCACCAGGGTTTCGAGCGCCACGCGGGAATTTGGATCCTCCGCGATTAGCGCGTCGAGCACGGCGTCCGAAATCTGGTCGCACATTTTGTCCGGATGGCCTTCGTTGACCGATTCCGAAGTGAACAGGAATTCTTTAAGCGGCATTTAAAGATTAGCTCCCTGGACGCGCGGCGATTAGCGGCGCGGGACCGGCTGAACAATTAACCCCCGGCATCTCGGCAAGGCTTGAAACAGGTTTGGATCAACTCGTTCAAGTACGCAATCGCCACGCCGCGCGGCGTGGCGAAGCAGCCTTAATTTCTTAAAATCCGAATCAGGTTTTATAATCAATTTTAATAACACGGTCAAGCGCGCCGACACCCCCGAAGAGCGCGTCTTGGCTTGCGCAAACCGGCGTCAATCCTCGCCAAAGCCGTCGTCGAAGAGCGCCTTAATCGCCGCGGCGGCGGCCGCCGCGTCGTCGCCTTCGATAGCGACCTTGACCTTCGCGCCCTGGCCGGCGCCAAGCATAATGAGCTGGGTCACGCTGCGCGCATTGGCTTCGTGTTCCCCAATCCTGAGGGTTATCGAAGAACCGAATTTCTTCGCCATCTGCGCCAGCGTCGAAGCCGCCCGCAGATGGAGTCCCAACCGGTTTTTGATTTCGAGCGCCGCTTCCACCGCCTTCACGTCGCCTAAGATATGGGTTGGCGGGGTCGCGGTAAACGGCGCGGGCGCGGCAGAGCGGCCGGCGTGCCCGCCGAACTCAGGAAGGCAGCGGCGCCTCGTGGCCGGACGCGGCGTCGGCCCGCGGATGGCTCAGCAAAAAGACGCCGGCCGCGACCGGCGTCGCCAGCAGCATCGAGACCGTCAGCCCGCCGATCACCGCCAGCGCCAGCGGTTGCTGGATTTTGGCGCCCGCGCCCAAGCCGAGCGCCAGCGGCGCGAGTCCGGCGATCGTCGCCAGCGTGGTCATCAGAATTGGCCGCAAGCGCATCCGCGCGGCCGTCATCAGGGCGGCGCGCGGCTCGACCCCCCGGGCGAGGTCGCGCTCGGCGTGGTCGAGCAGCAGGATGCCGTTTTTGGCGGAGATGCCGATCACCATGATCAGGCCCATGAAGGACGAGATGTTGAGCGAGACGCCGGCGATCATCAGGGCGGCGAAACTGCCCCACAGGCACGCCGCGGCGCCCGTCAGCACGGCGATCGCGGGGGCGAACCGCGCGAATTCCCACAGCAGGATAGTGAACGTGGCGACAATCCCCGCCAGCAGCACCAGCGAAAGTTGATGGAACGCCTTTTGTTGCTGCGCGTACAGGCCGCCGTATTCGAGCGTGACGCCGGCCGGCAGCGTGAGCCCGCCGAGGCGCGCCTTGACCTCGGCGATCGCCGTGCCCAGATCGATTCCTTCAACGCGCGCCGTGACGTGGACCACCGGACGCAGGCGCTCGCGATCGAGTTCGACGCTTTTGCCCAGCCAGCGCATCGTGACCAAATCCCCAAGCGGCACGCGGCCGCCGTTGGCGGTTTGCAGCAGGACCCGCGAAAGCGCGCCGAGATGCGTGTGATATTCGTCCGGGTAGCGCACGCGCACGCCGCGCAATTGATCGCCGACGCGCACATAGGTGGCGACCGTGCCTTGCACCGCCGTCTTGAGTTGCGTGCGGATCGCCTCGGGATTCAAGCCGTAGCGTTGCGCGGCGGCCTCGTTCACCAGAATCTCCTGCTCGGGCAGGCTTTCGGTCAGGCCGCTGAAAACGTCAACCACGCCGGGCAGCGGCCGGATCAAATCGGCGACTTTGCGCGCGGTCGCCTGGATCGACGCCTGGTCGGCGCCGAACACTTTTACCTCGATCGGCTCGGGCGCGCCCGACAGGTCGCCAATCAAATCCTGCAGCACCTGCGAAAACTCGACATGCACGCCCGGCACGGTGGCGAGAATCCGCGCGCGCACCGAGTCGATAATCGAGTTGATGCCGCGCGTGCGCCGGGAGGTGAGCCGAATCGACATGTCGCCGCGATTCGATTCGGTCAGGAAAAAGCCGAGCTGGGCGCCGGTGCGGCGCGAAAAAGCGACAACCTCCGGCGTGGCGCGCAGCACGCGCTCGATTTTGCGGACCAGCGCGTCGGTGTCATGCAGCGTGCTTTCCGGCGGCGTCCGGTAGTCGAGGACGAACGCGCCCTCGTCCATCGCGGGCAGATAATCGACGCCGACCGCGCGATAGAGCAGGTACGCCGCGGCGATCGCGGCGACCGCCACGATCAGGCCGAGCGCGGGAACGCGCAGAAACGGCTTCAGGCTGGCGAGATAGGCCGCGCGCACGCGCTCGAAGACGCCGCCCGAAGCGCGCGCCGGCCGGCGCAGGCGCTGGAGCAGCGCTTCGAGCGCGGGCGTGAAATAGAGCGCCAGCAGCAGCGAGACAATCAGTCCGCCGCCGAGCGTCAGCGCCAGCGCGCGGAAGAACACGCCGGTCACGCCGGTCAGGAAAATCAGCGGCGCGAAGACCACCACGACCGTCGCCGTGGAGGCGGTCAGCGGGCGGCCCAATTCGCCAATCGCGGCGGCGACCGCGGCGGCCGGTTCGCGATTTTCGGCGTGCGCGCGATGGACCGCCTCGATCACCACGATCGCGTCGTCGATAAACAGGCCGATTCCCGCCGCCAGTCCGCCCAGCGTCATCATGTTGAAGGTCATGCCGGCGGCGGCCATCAGCACGAACGTGATCGCGATCGTGCAAGGCACGACGATCGCCGCGATCATGGCGCTGGCGGCGCTCAGCGTGAAGCCGTAAACCACCGCGACCGCCAGCGCCAGGCCGATCGCGATCGCGTCGCGCACGCTTTTGAGCGATTCGGCGACCAGCCCCGCCTGATCGTAGGAAAGCGAGAATCCCGCGTCCGGATAGCGCGCGCGGAACTCCCGCAGAATCGCATGGACCGTCGCCGATATTGCGATCGTGCTGCCGTCGGGCTGGCGCGCAACGCCGACCAGCACCGCCGGCCCTTTTTCGCACGAGGTGCGGACATAGTCCTCGCGGATCTCCTGCCTGACGGTCGCGAAATCGCGCACATACACCGGCTGTCCGTTCAGATCCGCGATCGGCAGCGCCGCAATCCGATCGGCGTCGCGCAGATTGGTGCTGACCACCGCCAGCATCATCCGATGCGCGTCCATCACGCGGCCCGCCGAGGCGATGACGTTGGCCCGCGCCAGTCCGGCGACCACGTCCGACGACGCCAGCTTATACTGCGACATCCGGACCGGATTGAGCCGCACGACGTATTCACGATATTTGTCGCCGACCATTTCGACGCGGTAAACGCCGGGAATCCGATGCAGCGTCGGCACGAGGTCGTAGCGCGCGATATCGGTCAGCTCGGCCAGATCGCGCGCCGGCGAGGCGACGCTGATATCGATGATCGGAAACGTGGCGGTGGTCAGCAGCCGGGTCTGCACCGCGACTCCCGCCGGCAACTGGCCGCTCGCCTCGTTGAGCGCCGTTTGCAGCATCTGGAAGCTCGACAGCGGGCTGGCGTTAGCGGCGAAGGTGACGTCGATTTCCGAACTGCCGCGCGTCGTCGTGGAGCGCACCAGGGTCACGCCGATCGCGCCGTAGGCGGCCTCCTCGAGCGGCCGCGTGACGGCGACCAGCATCTGTTCGACCGGCAGGTCGCCGCCGTTGGCCATCACGATCGCGCGGTTGAACTGCATCTCGGGAAAGACCGCGCTGGGAATCCCCCGCGCCAGCAGCACGCCCAGCGTGGCGGCGGTCAGCGTCGCGAAAATTGCGAGGATCGAATTCCCGCGCGTCATCGCGCGTCTTGCTCCAGCGTCACGCGCAGGCCGTCCGAGAGCG
>DAHZDR010000472.1 GCA_027403435.1 Deltaproteobacteria bacterium | reverse complement strand
TGGCGCATGTCGTCTTCGATATTCAGCAGCGTCGGTTCGTTGCGGATCGGTTCGTTTCCGTTAGTCTCAGCCATAATTTGAAAATGGTTTGCGCTGGCTAGTTAGTATAAGTTCCCGCCGCGTGCGCGCCGGGGCCTGGCGAAAATTGTCCTTCGTCGCGGCGGGCGAAGATCAATCGCGCCGCGCCGTTCGGCCGCGAATTCAACCCTTAATCGATCCCCGAGCGCGGCGCGCGGGGGGTTTTTGGTTCATTCCCATAGCGCGGGAAGCGGCGCGGCGCCCGTCCGCCGCTGGACTTTTTGCAGCGTCTGCGCGCTGCCGCCGTCGCTCCCGCCGCCGCCGCCCGGACCGTAGCCCATCATCTGCAATATCTGGAACAGCAGCAGAATCACGATCGCGATCAGCAGGCCGATTACGGCGCGCCGCGCGATCTTGCCGCGTTCGATCTGCTGATTGAAATCGCGGGCGCGGCGCGCGCCCTTCTCGGAGATTTTCGTCAGCTTCGCCAAATCCTGGCGGATTTCGCGCAACAGCCGCGTCGCCTCGTCGTCGTTTTCCATGGAGCGAAAATCCTCCGCGCGCCGCGTTTCGCCCCCTCAGATATCGAGGTTGCGGACATTGAGCGCGTTTTCCTCGATAAACTGGCGGCGCGGCTCGACCTGATCGCCCATCAGCCGGGCGAACACCTCCTCCGCCTCCTCCATCGAGGAAATCCGCACCTTGAGCATCGCGCGCCGCTCCGGATCCATGGTCGTTTGCCAAAGCTGCTCCGCGTTCATTTCGCCGAGGCCTTTGTAGCGCGAAATCTCGACGCC
This sequence comes from Deltaproteobacteria bacterium, assembly GCA_027403435.1. Lineage (GTDB taxonomy): Bacteria > Desulfobacterota > Binatia > Binatales > Binataceae > JADMIL01. The sequence goes on along the minus strand of DAHZDR010000472.1, from coordinate 4,558 downwards.
CTTCTGCCCGGCCGCGAGCACCGCGTCGGCGGCGTCCTTGAGCGCCTCGATCGTGCGCCGTTCGGCGCCGGCGACGAGCGTGTACGGCCGGCCGACGCTCTCGAGATCGGCCGCGAGCCGGCGGATTTCGCGCAACTCGCCGCTATGAAAGGTCGCCAGATCGATCACGGTCGGCGGCGTGCGGCCGTTATTGCTATGCGCAAAGACGGCGCGCCAGCGCGCCGCGCCGTCCGGCTCGATTTTCGCCGCCAGATTCGCGCCGCCGTGCGCCTTGCGGATCGCCTCGGCCATCGCGGCCGCCGCCGGCTCGGAGTCGAAGCTGGCGTCGGTCGCGGCGCGATCGGCGGCCGCCCGCGCCAGCGCCGCGATCACCGCCCGCTCTTTCGAGCGGCGCTCCAGCGCCTCGAACATGCGGTCGTGATGGAGCGCCTTGCGCACCAGCGTCTTGAGCGTGGCGCCCTTGTATTCGCGCGCTTCCTTGCCGGCTCCCGTCTCCAACGCGACCGCTTCGACGCCGAGATCGGTCAGATAATCCTCGAGCGCGGCCTCGTCTTTCAGATAACGTTCGGTCTTGCCCTTCTTGGCGCGGAACAGCGGCGGCTGCGCCACGTAAAGATAGCCGTTTTCGATAATCTCGATGAACTGGCGGAAGAAAAAGGTGAGCAGCAACGTGCGGATATGCGAGCCGTCCACATCCGCGTCGGTCATGATCACGATTTTGTGATAACGCAGCCGGGCGAGGTCCTTTTCGTCGCCCACGCCCATCCCGAGCGCCGTAATCAGCGTGCGCAATTCGGTTGACGAGAGCATCTTGTCGATCCGCGCGCGCTCGACGTTGAGGATTTTGCCGCGCAGCGGCAGAATCGCCTGAATCTTGCGATCGCGGCCCTCCTTGGCGGTACCGCCCGCCGATTGGCCCTCGACCAAAAACAGCTCGCTGCGCGCCGGATCGCGCTCCTGGCAATCCGCCAGCTTGCCGGGCAGCGAGCCCGAATCGAGCGCGCCCTTGCGCCGCACCAGCTCCTTGGCCTTGCGCGCGGCTTCGCGCGCGGTGGCGGCCTCGATCACGCGGCCGACGATCCGCTTGGCCACGGCCGGCGTCTTCTCGAAAAACTCGCCGAGCTTCTCGTTGACCAGCGTCACCACCACGCCCTCGACCTCGGAATTACCGAGCTTGGTCTTCGTCTGGCCTTCGAATTGCGGCTCGGGAATCTTGACGCTGACGATGCCGATCAGCCCTTCGCGGGTGTCCTCGCCCTCAAGCCGCATCTCCTTGTTCTTCGCGAACAGATTGTTCTTCTGCGCGTAGCTGTTGAGCGTGCGGGTCAGCGCCGACCTGAGGCCCGACAGATGGGTCCCGCCTTCGACCGTATGGATATTGTTGGCGTAGGTGAAAATCGTCTCATGGATGGCGTCGGTCCATAACAGCGCGACCTCAACGTCGATTCCCTCGCGCATGCCCTTGAAGAAAATCACCTCGTGCAGCGTTTCGTTGGATTTGCCGAGCGAAGCGACGAACTCCCCGATTCCGCCCTCGTAATGGAACTCCTCGCGCTTGCCGATACGTTCGTCGGCCAGCGTGATTTTAAGGCCGGCGTTCAAATAGGCCATCTCACGCAGATAGCGCGCGATCAGGTCGTACTTGAATTTCACCTCCTTGAAGATTTGCGAATCGGGCGAAAACGTCGTGCGCGTGCCGATAGTTTTGGTCGCGCCGCGATCTTCGACCGGCGTCCGCGGCGCGCCCCGTTCGTAACGCTGGAACCAGATTCGGCCGCCGCGCCGGACCTCGACTTCGAACTCCTCACTGAGCGCGTTCACCACCGACGCGCCGACGCCATGCAATCCGCCCGAAACCTTGTAGGCGCCGCGATCGAATTTGCCGCCCGCATGCAGCACCGTATGGACCACCTCGAGCGTGTCGCGTTTTTCCGTCGGATGCGGTCCGACGGGAATGCCGCGGCCATTGTCCTCGACCGAAATCCGATCGTCGCCCAAGATAACAACGTTGATTTCCGTGCAATGACCGGCCAGCGCTTCGTCAACCGAGTTATCGACAATTTCCGAGACAAGATGATGCAGCCCGCGCTCGGCGGTGTCGCCAATGTACATCCCGGGACGCTTGCGGACCGCTTCGAGGCCCTCAAGCACGCGGATCGATTCAGCGCCGTAACCGTCAGAAGATTCTTTGTTTGCCATGATTAAAGATCGAAACTGGTAGCCGCCCCCAACAACCCCATCCGATCTAAAAATATACCCCGGATTGACTGGATAGTAAAGCACTCAGCCGAATTTATAAAATTTTTTAAAACAGTATCTCAAATAATCCTTCGAAGCATTCAAATCCGCCGAAAATTTATGCCTAAATCGCAATTATAGACCGCCATTAAAGCGGCTTCGCCATGAGGATTCGACGAGTCTATACAAAACGTTATTTGAAAATACCAAGCTTAACCGAAACAGCTCTTCCGCGCTTGGCATTTTGCGAAAATCGAGGCCGTCCAGTAGCCGCCCGGGACCGTCAAGTCGCTCTCCGCCGGCGCGTCCCTGGGCGCCGCTGACACATCCGACCCGCGCTTAGCCGGCTTCGTGCAGATACCTCAGAAATTCGGCCGGCCCGACGTAACCGACCCGCCGCTCGCGCACCTGGCCGGCCGCGTCGAAAAACAGCGTCGTCGGCACGCCTTCGACCCTGAATTGCTTCATTAACGCGGCGTTGCGCGGGTCGCTGGCGGTCAGATTCGCGCGCATCAGCACAAACCCTGAGGCGGCCCGAATCACGGCAGGGTCAACGAACGTCGTATGCTCCATCTCGCGGCACGGCACGCACCAGTCGGCGCTGAAATCGACCACGACCGGCTTGCCCGCGACGCGCGCCGCCGCCAGCCGCGCCTGGTCGAACGGCGCAAAGTTCAGCCGCGGCGCCGGTCCGGCGCGCAAATTAAAGAGCATCAGCAGTAGCGCCACGGCGGCCGTCGTCCCGATTATCACGCGAATCGCCATGAACGGACGCCAGGTGCGGCCTGCCGGGCTGAAAAAGCCGAGGAAAATTCCGACCGCGGCGGCATAAAACGGCAAGCCGCGCGAAATAATCCCGCCGGGCACAACCGGATCGAGAAAGTAGAGCGCAAGGCCGACCAGCACGAAGCCGAAGAGCTGCTCGATCCAGCCGAGCCATGCGCCCGAGCGCGGCAGCCGGCGGATACTCCCCGCCGCCAGCGCGAGGCCAACGTAAGGTAAGCCAAGACCAATCGCGAGCGTAAAAAACAGCACAAAGCCAAATAACGCACTGCCGCTCCGCTGGACCATCAGGAGCAGGCCCAGCACAATCGGGCCGATACAGGGCGCGGCGACGACGCCCATCCCAAGACCCATCAGGAGCGCGCCGGCGTAGCCGGGCCGGGCCACACCCGCGCGATTCATGAGCCATCGCGGCGGCTGTAGCGTATAGAGTCCGAAGCTGGCGCCGGCGAGCGCCAGCAGCATCGCCGAAATCGTCGCGAGCACCCACGGATTTTGCATCGCGGCGCCGAACAGGCCGCCCGAAAGCGCGACGGCAACGCCCACTCCGGAGAACGTCAGCGCGATTCCGAGCACGTAGAGCAACGCCAGAATCACGACCTTGCGCGGCCCGCCCGCCTCGTTGCCGAAGTAGGCGACGGTCACGCCGATCAGCGGATAGACGCAGGGCGTGAGATTGAGCGCGAGGCCGCCGAGCAGGACCATCAGGAATCCGAAAAGATAGCCGTGGCGTACGAAAATGCTGGCGACGAAATTGCCCGACGCGTCCGGCGTCCCGGACACGCCCGTGGCGCCCCGAATTGTCCCCGAACGTCCCGCGAGGCGCCCAACGGTTCCAGCCGTTCCCGCGTCGGACGCCACCGCCGCGCCGGCGCGGTCGAAGGTCGTCGCCGCCGCCGGCACCCGACCACCGGCCGCGACCGCCGTTTCACGCACGCCCACTCCACACCATGTGGCCAGCGTCAGTATGACGGCGGCGCATACGGAGACCCGCCGGCGCCGCGCTGAAGCGGACGGCGGCGGGACGGCGGCGGGCGCGGGACGCGAGCGAAGCTGCGGCGTGGCGTGACTCCTCGAGCGGGTCCGAATCTTAGCCGTCGAGCGGCGCCTGGCCTTCGATCGAAAGCGGCGCGCTATCGACGATTTCCAGACCGTAGCCGGGCAAATTGGCGAGTCGCGGCGGCTTGTCGGTCAGCAGCACCATCTTGCGCACGCCGACTTCGCGCAGAATCTGCGCGCCGACGCCGGAGTCGCGAAAATCGGCCTCGGGTGCGCTGAGCCGGGTGGTGGCGCGCCGGATGCTCCGGCGCGATCCATTGCTGTCGATATCGCCGGCGATCGCGTCGGATTCGCGCTTGAGATAAAGAATCACGCCCACGCCCGCCCGCGCGATATGCTCCATCGCGGCCTGCAGCAACGCGCGGGTGTTGCGCTTGACGTAGCCGAAGACGTCGCCGGGGAGATATTCGCGATGGGCGCGCACGAGCACCGGCCGATCCGGGTTGATTTCGCCCATCACCAGCACCAGATGCTCGCC
>DAHZDR010000457.1 GCA_027403435.1 Deltaproteobacteria bacterium | reverse complement strand
CGTGCCTACGGCCTGCGCGATGAAGAGTATCTGCGCCTTAAGATCCTTACCTGCATGCTTCCGGAAATCTAAAAAACGAGCCAAAACCTTCCACACACTTTGGAGAAGAGCCCCTTACAGTTCCTCGTGGTCGCATGAATTCCTCGTGCTTGGTTGCGGAATCGGATCGTTATTCGGCGGCGGCGATCGCCGCTCCGTTGACCGCCACGCCGTCGTCGGCAACGGCGGGTTCGCCGGCCCCATAAGTGATTCCGGCGTGGACGAAATGGGCGTTATAGAGGGGCGCCAGCGTTTTCGTGTCGGCAACCGGCCAGGCCGGGGCGGAGATCGAATCGGCCGGGATCGGCGCCGCATCATGCTGCGAAAAAATCGAGACGACGAAATCCGTCGGCGCGGGCGGCGCGTCCGTGATCGGCGCGGCCGCGAACCACAGCGAATCCAGAACCGAGCGCGCGTTCTTGAAGAACGCGATCGCCGCGATCGCGCGCGCGGCGTCGTCAGCGGCGACGGTCTGGCCGGGCGCGAGATTCAGATAAACGCGGAAGACCGCCCATCCCTGGTCGGCCGGCCAATTCGTGCCGCCCCATGAGGACTGGCCTTCCATCAGCGTGGCCGCCCATCCGAGCGATTTGAGCGCCGCTTTGATCGCGTACGGAGTGCCGCGCGTGCGATGGAGCGGGATCGCGGCGTTGAGCAGCGCGCGCAGCGAAGTGTAATCCGAAGCGCCGGCGAGTCCGCCGGACGAAGTCAGCGTATCGATGTCGGTAAGCGCGTCGATATTGGTGAGCGCGTCGATCGATTCGCCGGAGTTCGCGCCGAGTTGCCATTGGGGCGCCAGCATGTCGAACTGCCAGGCCAGCGCGAGCAGGGCGCTGGCGGGCGCGGAATCGATCCGGTAGACCAGCAGCGGCGTCAGATCGAGCGCGCCGAGCCGCTCGATCAGGCCGAGCAGCGCCTGCGAGCGCACGTCGTTGATTGACGGTTGTACTTTCAGATGAGCCATCGCCGATCACGCCGAGGCGGCGCGTCCTTTAGCTCGATTGCGCCGCGACCGCCTGGTTGAGCGCAATCGCGACGCAGTTCGCCCATTGTCCGGGTTGAAGTTGAGTGTACTGGGGCTCGGTGAGCGTCACTTCATAAACGCCCGGCGCCGACAGCGCCTCGATAATCTGGCTCGGCACGATATCGCGCTGAATCCGCCCGGCCAGCGCGATCGCGTAGTTTTGCGCCGCCGTGTTCACCGCGGCCATCGTGCCCGCCGGGTCGGCGTTGGCGTAGAGCGTGATCACGCCGCTGATCTGGTAATCCACTTCGGTCACCGCGAGCGCGGCGACCGTGTCCGTCAGCGGCCGCACGCTGTCGGCCGAAATCGCGGATTGCACCTTGGCTAGCAGCGTCGGATTGGCCAGCCCCGCCTGGTTGGGCGCGGCGGCGGGTTGCTGCTCGATTGGCCCGGTCAAAATGTAAACGTTGACCTGTCCCGGCGCCGGCGAGATCGCCTGAACGTCGATAATCGACGGGTCGGCGCCGAGCGCGAAGAAGCGGTAGGCTCCGGCCGGTCCGGCGACGCTGAATTGGTTCGGCGCGGCCTGGATTCGCGCGCGCAGGTGATCGTCGGTTTCCGGCGCGGAGCCGCCGGCGCTGGTCGTCGTGTTCGTCGCCGAGGCGATGAGCGCGCTGGGATTGAGCTGCACGTCGATCTGTCCGGGCAAATAGCCGTCGCCGTCGGGACCCGGCGTCGTGCAGGTGGCCGTTACCGAACCGGACAGCGCCCCGGCGGGAATCGACAGGGCCTCGTTGGTCGCGAAGATGAATTGGCCGTCGATGGAGCCGATTTGCGTGTTCTGCGGAATCGCGCAGGCGATGCTCAGCGCGTTGGCGAGCGTGAATTGGATCGTCGTCGTCGCGCCCTGCGCCGCGAGCCGGGTCACTCCGAGCAACTGGCCAAGATAGTCAATCATCGGAAAGTTCGCGTAGGCGAGAAGATTCTGCTCGCCCGCGTATTGAATCGCGTTGCGCACCAGCGATTCGCGGTAGGCGTAGAGATTGATCAGCAGCCGTTCGACCTGCGCCGGATAGAGCGTGCGGCCGGCGGCCGCCTGAAACGCCGCGATCATGTCGGCCAGAATCAGGTTCGGGTCGAGGCCATCGGCGTCCGCGACGAACGCCGGCGTCGGTAGTGTGGGCATTCCCGCTGCCATTGACGGTTACTCCTTGTGCCGCGCGATTTAAGGGATCCCGCGCCGCCTGCGCGATTACGGCGCGGGCAGGACGATCATGGTCTTTTGCGCCGCCCCGGTCAGCGATTGATTCGCGCCGGCTCTGGTCAGCCGCAATTGCCACGTGACGTTCAGGCTAAGCCGCGCTCCGGATTGCGCGGAGGCGTCGAACACGGGCGCCGCGATCGCCGAAATCACCTTTACGCGCGGCTCCCAAAGCGTGATCGCGCTCGCGACTTCGGTGACGATTGCGGGAATCACCGAGTTCATCGGCGCGTCGAGATACCGCCAGAGATCGGCGCCGAATGTCGGCCGCAACGGATCGCTGCCTTTCGGGGTTGTCAGGATTATCCGGATGCATTGGTTGACGTCGGCGATTCCCTGCACGACGTTGCCGATGCCCGAACCCGGTTCGCCAGGCTGGTCGAGCGCCAGCGACCAGTCCGCCGAAGTGATGTCGGCGAGGGTGATTGCTCCAGCGGGCATTTGCCAAAACCTCTCGTTATCGCGAATGGTCGAATGCGGCCCCGGTTCAGCCGGAGGTCACTTTCGCGCTGCCGGCGACGATCTGGCCCGCGCCAGCCGGGCAGCTGGTGGCGTCGCCGACGCGCGCGATCGGCGCGCCGCCGCCGGCCAGTTTGACTTGTCCTCCGGCCGTGATCGTTATGTCGCCGCTCGTGTCGATCGCGATGGCGGCGCCGTTCGCCGTGAGATTGATCGCGCCGCCGCCGGGCAGCGCGATCTGCAGCGCGTGCGCCACGCGATCGTACGAGAAGGAAGCGCCGTCGCGCGAATTCCACATCAACTTGTCGGGATCGGCCGCCGGCGGCGTATCGACCGACGAATAGATCGAGCCGAGCACCGCGCCGTCCTCGTCATATTCGTCCATCAGGCATACGACCTGTTCGCCCACGTCCGGCATCCAGTAGGCTTTGTCGTTCTGGGTTTTGGCGAACACCACTGGCAGCCACCAGCTTTCCATTTGATCGCGATCGGGAAACGTCACCCGGACCCGTCCCGAGGCCGCGTCCAGCGTTTTCACCAGGCCGACTCTGAAAGCTCCGCTCATTGCATGCGTTCCTCGTCGCCAGTCGAACAGTTATTCGCCGCTTTCCGGCGTTTACTCAGACGAGCTGGAATACCGGCGTCGCCTTCTGCAAGTCGGGCGCGTCGACGCTGCCGTTGGGAAAGCCGTCGCCGTCAACGGCGTCGAGCCACGCGCTCCATACGCCAAGCGGACCGGCGGCCGGCGTGACGTAGGTGTACGAATAAAGGCCGGCGGCCAGGCGCGTCGTCGGCGTCGCTGCGACCTGCGCGTTTCCGTTCGGATCGAAGATCGTGATCGCCGGCGGCGACGGCGGGTCGTAGGGCGCCGGCGGCGGCGGAACCTGGCTCGTGACGTTCCACATGATTGCGACCGCTTTGCCCGCCCGCACCACCTGTAAGGCTCCCATGGCTCACCTCGTTGGAGTTGTCGCTATATGAATCGCGAGAAGCGGCGCGGCCGCCCGCGCGAAAGCGCAGGCGCACGTGGCGGCGCCGCCGCCGACCGCCAGCGTCGCGGGCGCGACCGCGCCTTCGAACATGGCCGCGACCGGCGCCCCGGCTTCCGCCAGCGCGCATCCGAGCGGCGCCGCCGTCCGCGGCGGTTGCGTCAGCGCCGGCATGCGTCGGTCGCCGGCCGGCGTTCAGGACCGGCGGTCCAGCGCGGCGTCATTCCCGGCGCGCGCCGCTTTCGTTTAAAAACCCGACGCCGCGCCCGCCGGGCTTCGTCCGCGCGCGCCAGGCGGCCGAGGCCGCCTGGCGCGCCGGGCCGCAAGCGCTTCGTGTTTGGGTTCATCCCGCTACCGTCCTTTGGCCATTTGCGCCCGATCGCCGCTCAGCCCGCCGCGACCGGCGCCTGGGAATCGATTCGACGAAGCGAAAGTTCACTTGAGTAGCCGAGCTGGCGATCGAGCCGATGGACGGCCGTAGAAATGATGTAAACGCCGTCGTTGACGCCGAAGCCGGTTATCGAAACCGTGCTTCCGGCGCACAGCGTCACGTCGCCCGGCGCGAGAATTTCCGCGGTCGTGCGCACCATGTTGGCTTGATGCAGCGCGCTCTGGGCGCGCAGCAACGCCTGTTGGCCGTTCTCGCAGCGCGTGGCCTCAATCAGCGAATCGCCGGCCGGGATGGGCGTCGCAGCGGCCGCGCGTTGCAAAATCAGCCGCTTGGCCGCCGGCGACTGATACGAGACCTGCGCCGCCTGGTAGGTGCGATGGGATTTCGTGAGAAAGGCCGCGCGAATCATCCCGGCCCGCGCGAGCGTCGCGACCGGCGGCGCGGCCTCCAGCGCCAGGCGCGAATAGAATATCAACTGTCCGCCGCGAATCGTGAAATCATAGTTATGCGCCCGCGCTATCCGATGCAAAAAAGCAAGGTCGGTCTCCTGGCGCTGGGTGATGCGCGCGAACGACAGGTTCATCGCGTCCGGATCCGCGACGAGCGTGAGCCCGTATTTCCGCGCGATCAGGCCGGCGATTTGCAACAGCGTCTGGCCTTCGTAACCGACGCTTCTGCGCGTGCGCATCGCGGGCGTTATGTACGCGGCGAGACAACGCAGATTCAGCACGTCGGGCGGACTATGGTATCCCAGTTCGTCCACCTGGAAATCGCCGCACGGCAACAGCGCTCCGCCGGCGTATCCGAGCTGGAGATTGACCACGTCGCCCTGGACCGGGGACCACGGACCGCGCCACAGGCCGTCCTCGTCGCGCAGCGCGATCGCCATGTCGCCGGAGGCTCCGCCGAGCCGGTCGGTGTATTCGATTTCGAGCGCCATCGCGGAAACGTCGGCGCTGATGTTGACGCCCTGATAAGTCAGCGTCCATTGGGGGGCGGCCAGGGCGTATGAGAGCGCGCCGCTCATGACGCGTTCCTCCGGAATTGTCCGGCGAATCGTCCATCAACAAGGGCGATTCCCCGGCGTGCGGTCGCCGCGCCGCCGTGGCGGGCCGGATCAACCGGACGGTTTACTGGCCGAGTTTCCATGGCGGCAGATTGAGGTTCGCGCCCGCGCTCAGTTGAATCAGCGGAATCGCGATGGTCAGGCCGGCTTCGAAGACCGGTTCGATCGGCGTGGAGGGATTCGCCATGATGATCGGCGAGTAGGCGGCGGCGTCTCCGTAATAGCGCCATGCGAGTAAATCCCAGCGTTCTCCGGCCGTGGTGATATGCGATATGAATTGCGTCTGCATTCTGGAACCAGGGAGGCTTCAGCCAAGGCTCATAAACGCGCTCGGCGCCGGCGTGGTGGTATGGTCGCGACTCGCGGTCAGGCGGCGCCGCGGACAATCTGGTTTGTGGGAACGTCCGCGGCCATCAGGCGCGGCCCGGCGGCGCCGGCGGCGGCTGGCAGCGAAAGTAGCGGCGAAACCCCGGGCGCCAGCAGCGGCGCGGACGTGAACGCCGCCGCCGGCGCCGCGAGCGCCGAGGCCACTCCCCCGGGAGCCGTGTAAGACATTGGCGCGGTCGGAGCGCCGGGCGCGGCGCCGATCGCGCCGAGCGCCGGGAGGCCGCCGAATAAGGAGGCGGCGCCAAGGCCCGAAATCGAGTCGAATTCCATCAGTCCCAGGCGCGCCGATACCGAAATGAGATCGCCGATGGCGCTCATCTGGCGCGCGGTGAATTCGAGCGAGACCAGAACGAAGAGGCCGCGGAAATTCCCGTTGCCGAAAACCAGAGGACGGGCCAGGTGGTCGGCGGCGGCGACCTCAAGGGCGAAAATCTCCAGATCGGGGTTGGTAAAGGAGGAGTGCAGCTGGATTTCAAGGTCTATCGCCTCGAGGCCGTCGGCGACCCATTGGAGACGCGGACGCGCCTGAAGCACCCGCTGCTGGGCGTAGCGGAATGCGCGGCGCGATTCATAGCCGGTCGGGGAATCGAGCGTTTCGAACACTATCTCGCCGAGCAATGCGAACATAACTGGATATCCATTCAATCAGGTTGCGATCGGGTTGGAATTGCCGCTTGATCTTTGGCGTTCAGGTAAAAGAGGTCCGGCGGCGTTTGGCGAGCTCCGCCCGCATCTGGCGAAGCAGATCGGGAATTTGGCTCGACAGCGCGCCGGAAACCGCCTGCTCGATCCGTTCGTCCGTGAGCGCCGCGCCGAGATTGAACGAGGGCGCGTAATGGATGACCAGCGCGGGCTCCGCCGAAGCGTGGGCGTGGCGCTCAGGCTGGCCGGCCGGCGCGGATTCCAGGTCCGCGGCGCCGGGCGCCGCGCCAAAATGGCGTGAGACCGCGCGAACGACCGACTCCCGCGAATGGCGGCCGCGAAGCTTCAGCGCGGCGCGCGGGATGGCGGAGGCGCCGGCATAAGCTGGAGATTCGCCATCCCAGGCGGCACTCCGCGCCGCCGCCGATCGGCCGGACGACATGGCGCCGCGGCCGGTTTCACGAGCGGGGACGCCGCGCCGCGCCAGCGCGCCGATCAGGCCGGAGGCGCCGCGGATTGCCGCGATCACGCCGGCGCCGTCGTGTGGGCGGGTGGCGCTTCGATACGCAAACGGCGGTGCGAGAGCGCTCGTACGGACCGCGGCGCCGCCGCGCGCGTCGAGCGCTGGGTTGGTCGCGAGTTTCCGGAAATCAATCCGCGGCAACTCGCCGGCGGTTGAGCGCAAGCGGGCCGGGAGATGCGCGCGTTCGATCGACCGGAGCGCGGCGCGTGTCGTGACGGGAGCGCCGCGTTCCGTGGAGCGCCGCGCCGCGATTAAAGCTGCGTCATGGATCCTTCGGAGCGCGTCAAGCGCCGCGAGTCTGGATAGTTGGCTTGCCGGCCCGCGCGCGAAGCCGGGCGCGCGGCGCGATGCGTGCGCGTAAGGGGCGGCGGGCGGCGCGGTTGCGGATCGCAAGGCCGCGAAGCTGAGCAGGGAACGCCATAGGAGCTGGAACGATCCGGCCTCCGGCGCGCCGTCGGCCGGCAGTCCGCCGCCGCGCGGGGAGTTCGCCCGATCCCGACGATTGCGCGCGGGCGCCCGCGTTTCAGAAGCGTCTGTCGCGGCGCTGGGCGTGGCGGCGGCCCAACGCAACCGGCGGACCGGCGCAAGGCTGCCATTGAGCCGCGCGAAGCCGCTTCCACCCAATGAACGGAATATCGCGGAGGGAAGGGCGCTGGCGTGCGCTGGGCGCGGGCTGAACCGCGTGTCACCGACGCCGCCGCGCGGGTCCGAAACCGCGCGTGTTCGATCGTTGCGAAAGTCCTGAGCGCTCATTGTCCGTGTCAGCCGGCTTTGGAGTCCGCGCGGCCGATTCTCGCCGGCCGCGGTTTTGCGATCGCCAGGCGCGCTGGCCGTCCCATGATTTCCACGCCGGTCAACGCCGCGATCGCGGCGACGGCTTCCGCTTCCGTCATCATTTCGACGAAACCGAAGCCGCGCGATACGCCGGTCCAGCGATCCTTGATAACCTCCGCGCTTCTGACCGCGCCGGCGCGTTCGAACGCTTCCCGCAGGATTGCGTCGCCGACTTCAAAATGCAGATTGCCAATATATATTCGTGCGCTCATCGGAATATCCAGATGCGGCTGCGGGTCCGAGTGATAACTATTCGCTTTGCGGCGCGGGATTAATCCGCCGCACGACATCGCGCCAATAGGCGATTTCGGCTATCTCCATGCGCTCCACTTCGCTCAGCCTGAACCCGAAAGCGACGAGACCGGCGATCGCTTCCGCCGACGGCGCGCCGCCGGCTATCGCTGGTTCGCCGCTCCGGGAAAATTTTCGTTGCGCGGCTCCATCACTTCGGATTCAAGCGCGAGCACGTCGTCCAGCTCCATCGCGAGCAGGTCCTCGTAAACGATCTGCCGGCCGTCGATCATGGCGAGTTCGGCGATCAGCGCGAAAGAAACGGCGATGGGTTCGGGATCCGACGCCACCGCGCGATGCGCCTTGATCAGGTCGCGGCCGCGGCCTTGCCGCAGCGTCGCGATCCGGCCGGAGGGAAGAGTGATGGTTTTGGTCTGATTATCCATTGCGCCGCCTCAGTTTTTGCGACGGGGGAAAGCCGGCCTCATCCGCCGATATTCGCCCGGAACTGGGCGAGTTGATCGACGCCGTTGACGACAAAGATATTGGCGAGCACGTCGTAAAGATGAAGCTGCTGGCCGGCGATATACAGTTCCGAATGATAGACTGTAATCGTAGAAACTGTATCGACGTTTTCATGCAGCCGGAAGCGGAAGCCGCCGGGATCCTTGAACACGCCGGTCATCAGATAGACCACGGGCAGTTGGGCGCTGCGGCCCTGACTGGTGTACTGCTCGAGGCTGCCGCGCACCTGGAAGGAATGCGAGACGAAAGGGGTGCCGGCGGCGGCCAGCACCTCGGGATAGAGCGAGGCCCATCGGATGCGCGATTCGAGCTTGCTCACGCCCGCCCAGAATTCGGCGGTTCCGGCCATCCCGAGTCCCTTGTGGTCAACCATCTGATGATGCGGCTGGGCGACGTCGATCTCCTCGGCGCGTCCGAGCAATCCGGTGCCGTCGATATAGATGTTGGCGTTGGTGATTCTGTTTACTGAGATGTCCATGATTCAACCATTGGCTATTGTTCGGCGAAACGCCGGCGGTTTGCGAAGCTTCGGCCGCGCGGCTCAGGCGTTCGCCGCCGTGGCGGTGAACGCGCTGGAGGCGCCGAGCTGGCTGAGCAGGGTGGCGTCGAGATAGACGTTGAAGGTGATTCGTTCGGCGGGCGGCGGCGGCATCACGTCAACGTCGAAAACGAGCTGGCCGGCGGCGACCTGGGATGGCGGATTTTCCGCCGGATTGTAGGATGCGGCGCCGGCGACCAGCGCGCCACGCTGAATCAGCGTGCGCAGGAAGGCGTTGACGCTCGCGAGAATCGCGGTAATCAAGGCGTTCGAGATGGGCTGGTCGATGAACTGGAGCATCGAGAGCTGGACGGATTCCTCGATTGCGTCCATCGTCCGGCGCACGCTGATGAAATTGTCGGGCGTCGTCACGGTCGGAAACGCGGCCGTGCGATTGCCCCATACGCGCAAGCCCGTTCCGAACGCGTTGAACACGGTGACGATGCCGGCCGCGTTGAGGTTGTTCACGTCGGAAGCGGAATCGAGCAGTGAGACGTAAAGCGCGACGTCCGGTCCAAGGATGCCGTTGACCTGGACGTTTGACGGAGACCACCAGTACCCGTTGGAGAGATCGCGCGCGGCGATCGCGCCGGCCACCCACTGCGAATACGGGCCGGTCGCGTTGGCGTTGGCGCTGGCGCGAACCGGCGTGGCGCCTTGGAGCGTGACGCCGGTGGGGATGATTCCCGCGTCGTAGAAAGTTTCTTGCGGATAGCACAGGATCGCGCGGGTCGAGGCGGTGTCGAAAGCGTCGCCAGCGACGCCGCGGTTGGCGATCGCGGCGGCCGCCGAGGTCGCGGGCGGCGAGTCGATCAACGCCATCGCGCGCATCGTGTTAGCCGCGGCGAGCAGGGCGGCGGCGACGTCGGGGTTCTGCGCATAGCCGGGGGCGATCAGGAGTTTCGGGAAAAAACCCATCGTGCCGTAGGTCGTGAGCAGCGCCTGGATTCCCGTGTACACGGAGCCGGAAATCGATCCGATCACGTTGGCGTCGGCCACTTGCGACGGATCCGCGTAACTGAATGAGGCGACCACCGTTGCGCCGCTCGCGATCGCGCCGCCGGCGATCGTCGTCACGACTCCGTTCACGAGGTCGCTCTGATAGTCCACGCCGGAGGCGTAAGGCGCGCCCGAGTAGTAGTTGTAGGTGACGAGCACCGCCTCGGTCGCGCCGATTGATCCGCCGCTGAGCCGCGTGATCACGCCGGTGCGGGCGTCCACCGAATAGTCGGCGCCCTGCGTGTAGGTGGTTCCGGCCGGGCTGCTGGTCAGCGTCACCGACGAACTCTGGATTTCGCCGTGCGCCAACTGGATGGTCGCCGGCGTACCGGCGAAAGTATGCGCCTCGGCGGCGACGGACGCGGTCGTCGGCGGCATCAGGGAAAGATTCGATATTCCCATGTGGCCCAGATTGATTGCGCCCGCGGAGTTGAAGGTCGGCGACGCGATCACGTCGGTAAAATGCGTATTGGGATTGAAGACGTTGATCGCGATCACTTGCCCCGCGCCTTGCGCCT
>DAHZDR010000442.1 GCA_027403435.1 Deltaproteobacteria bacterium | reverse complement strand
CGGCAAAGCCGATTAAGAGTGAACGAGACGATTCTACCAATACACGATCGTGTGTCAAGGAGAAATTTCGCACATAATAAAGAATTATTTGACCCCATGTGGGGAAAAATTGGTAAATGAATAAAAAACGTTAATTTTATTAATCTTAATCAGTCAATTAGATGTTTTAATATCTCCATTCGCCTGCCGCGCCGAGCCGACCGGCCTCTATTCAGCGGTCTCAAAAGCGATCAGATCCCCGATCCGGGTAGCGGCTCGAGCCGCCGCTCCGGCCTCCAGTTCCAGCGCCCATCGCGCGCCCAGGACCAGCGACGAAATCCGCCACGGCCGCAGCTCACGATTAATCCGTATCACGCGGCCGGCGCGATCGAGGAACACGATGTCGATTGCGAAGCGCATGAAAAACATGTGCATCAGCATGAACGGCTCAAGTCGGCCGCGCCGAAACAACATCCCATGGCCCGGTTCAAGCCGATTACGCCCGAGCAAGCCCCGGCCCCGTCCGGCAACCCCGCCGGCGGGCTCCAGGCGCTCGCACAGAATCGTGCCGCGAGTTCGATTGATCGCGCGTAGAATTCCGTCAACCATGTTAACGCCGTCCGTTTTCGAGGAGGGTTCCGCAGCCGGAATCGTGACCGCCGACGACGGCATGGTCAAGCGCACGCCGCGATGCCCGAAGCATGCCCCGCGGCGCCGTTTTCCGCCCGATCGGCCCTGACGTTCCTGGCTGGTGCGGATTATGTTAGGCGCGCCCGCCGCGATATACTAAACTTTTCTTTGGTCCATGGCCTATCCGCCAATATTTCCGGATTTACGCGATTGCTCGCGCACGGGGTTCGGCGGCGGTGAAATCGCCGAGCGCAAAGTGCGCGCGCGGCGGAAACTGTCACCCGGCGCCGAGCGTTTGCGCCGGCGCCATGGACGGACGTTGAATCGGCTATGACTACGATTTGGTTGATCCCGGCGCTGCTCGTCTATGCGCTGGCGGCCGCCGGGTTTGTCGCCGGGCGGCTCGGCGCGAAGGGACGGCTGGCGCGGGCCGCGACCCCGCTGCTGGCGGCGGGAGCGGCGCTACAATCGATCGACCTGCTCGCGCGCGGCGTACAGGCCGGCAATATCCCGGTCACGAATTTCGCGCAGTCGCTGGTCTTTCTGGCGTGGCTGACGGCGCTCGCGGCGCTGTTTCTGATCGTGCGCTACGGGATGCCGGTGATTGGCGCCTTCGCCGGCCCGCTGATCTTCATCGCGGCGGGCGCGGCGGCCGTGATGACGCGGCCGGGGCGAATCGCTATGCCCGACGCGCTCAGGAGCGCATGGCTGCCGATTCATGTAACGCTCGCCCTGCTCGGCTACGCGCTGTTCGTGCTGGCCGCCGGCGTCAGCGTGGTTTACCTGGTGTACGAAAAACGGCTCAAGTCCAAGCGGCCGCTGGACCAGGGCGACGATCACGCGCCGAGCCTCGAGAAGCTCGACCGGGTCAACTATCAACTGCTGGGCATCGGCTTCCTGATGCTCAGCCTGGCGATCGTGACGGGCGCTATCTGGGCGGACGCGACCTGGGGCCACTACTGGTCCTGGGAGCCCGAGGAGACCTGGTCGCTGGCGATTTGGCTTATGTATGCGGGCCTGCTTGAATCGCGCCTGACCGTGGGCTGGCGCGGGCGGCGCGCGGCGGCGCTGACAATCGCGGTGTTTACCGTGCTGGTCGGTTCGTTCGTCGGCGTCAGCCTGATCGCTCCGGGCAAGCATGGCGGGAACTTCGGCTAAAGCGATGGGCGAGACAGTCGTAATCCTCGGCGTAAACCATCGCACCGCGCCGGTCGCCGTGCGCGAACGGCTCGCCTATGCCGACGGCGACGTGGTCGCCGCGATCACGCGGCTGCGGCGGGCGGCGCCGGCCTTGGGCGAAGCGGCGCTGCTCTCCACCTGCAACCGGGTCGAAATAATCGCCGTGGCCGCGGACGCCGAACGCGCCTGGGCCGAAGCGGGCGAATTTCTCGCGCGCGATCGCGGCGTGGCGGCCGAAGCCTTCGCACCCGCCCTTTACCGCTATCGCGAGCGCGCCGCCGTGCGCCATCTGTTCCGCGTCGGCGCGAGCCTCGATTCGCTGGTGGTGGGCGAGCCGCAGATTCTCGGACAGCTCAAAAACGCCTACGCCCAGTCCGCCGAGGCCGGCGCCGCCGGCCTGGTCCTCCATCGCGCTTTCCACAAGGCTTTTTCCGTCGCCAAGCGGGTGCGCAAAGCCACGCTGATCGGCCATGGCGCCGTTTCGGTCGCCGCCGCCGCCGTCAATCTGGCCAACAAAATCTTCGACACGCTCACCGACAAAACCGTGCTGCTGCTGGGCGCGGGCGCGATGGCGGAGCTGACCGCGCGCAATCTCAAGCGGCTGGGAGTTCAGTCGTTGCTGGTCACCAGCCGCACTTTCGACAACGCCGTCGCGCTGGCGCGCGAACTGGGCGGCACGGCCGCGCCTTACGATAATTTCAAGCCCTATCTGCGGCTCGCCGACGTCGTGATTGGATCGCTCGCCGTGACGCGGCCGGTAATCGGGCCCGAAGAATTCGAAGGCGTAATCCGCGACCGGCGCTATCGGCCCGTGCTGCTGATCGATCTCGGCGTGCCGCGCAATTTCGACGAACGGCTCAACCAGCTCGAAAACGTTTACCTCTACGATATCGACGACCTGAGCGGCGTCGTGGCGGAATCGCGCACCGATCGCGAGCGCGAAGCGGCCAAGGCCGAAACCATCGTCGAGTTCGAAGTCGGAGCGTTCCTGCGCTGGCTCGGCGGACTCGAATTGGTGCCGGCGATCAAGGATATTCGCTCCAGCGTCGAACAACTGCGCGACTTCGAGCTGGCGCGCCATCGCGCCTGGCTGGCGACGCTCGGTCCGGCCGAACGCGAGCGTATCGAGGCGCTCACGCGCGGGCTGGTGAACAAGCTGCTGCATCGAATCCTCTCCGGCCTGCGCGACGACAGCGCGGGCGCGCTCAACGGCGTCCATGCGGCCGAAATCGCGCGCCGGCTGCTGGCGCCGGAAGCCGGCGTGGACGCGCCGCTCGACGCCGCCGCGGAGGAGGCCGCTGAAGACGGCGACGACGAGGCGCCATGAGGCCCGGCGGGGCGGCGCGATGACGGCGAAAATCAGAATCGGCACGCGGCCGAGCGCGCTGGCGCTGGCGCAGGCCGCGATGGTCGCCGGGCGGATACGCGCGGCGGCGCCGGGACTCGCTTGCGAAATCGTGCGAATCAGCACCACCGGAGACAAAATGACTTCGGCCGCGCTCGCGCAAATCGGCGGCAAGGGGCTGTTCATCCGGGAACTCGAACAGGCGCTCGCCGCAGGCCGGATCGATCTGGCGGTCCATTCGATGAAAGACCTGCCGGCAATGACGGCGGCGGGCTTCCGTATCGTGGCGGTTCCCGAACGGGAGAATCCGCGCGACGCGCTGCTGGCGCGCGGCGCCGGCGGCTGGGACGCGCTGGCGCGCGGCGCCCGCCTTGGCACCGCCTCGCCGCGGCGGCGGCTGATGGCGCTCAGCGCGCGGCCCGATCTGCAAATCATGCCGCTGCGCGGCAACGTCGATACGCGGCTGGGCAAATTGGCCGCGGGCGAGTTCGACGCGATCATCCTCGCGATGGCGGGCCTGACGCGGCTTGGCCGGCTCGAGCAAATTCGCGGCGGCGGCGAAATTATCCTCAGCGAACTCGGCGATCGCGAGTTCGTGCCGGCGGGCGGCCAGGGCGCGCTGGCGCTCGAAGCCTTCGGCGCCGGTCCGATCGCCGGCGCGGCCGAAATCGAAGCGGCCGTCGCCGCGCTCGACGATCCGCGGGCGCGGGCGGAAACCATCGCCGAACGCGCCTTTCTCGCCGCGATCGGCGCCTCCTGCGTATCCCCCGTCGGCGTTCGGGCCAGGGCCGGAGCGGACGCGTTAACGCTGCGCGCGAGGCTCTTCAGCCTCGACGGCGCGCGCAGTCTCGAAGAGTCGGCCGAAGCGCGCTGGAGTCCCGGCGATACGGCGGCGGCGGCCGACCTCGGCGCGTCCGCCGGCCAGCGCGTCATCGCGCGCGGGGGCCGCGCACTAATCGACGGCGCCTAGGCGCGCCGCGACGCTGCTAGACTGAAACCGTGAACGGCAAGGTTTTCCTGGTCGGCGCCGGACCCGGCGCGCC
>DAHZDR010000428.1 GCA_027403435.1 Deltaproteobacteria bacterium | reverse complement strand
GCTGGGCAAGCTCGATTTGGCGGCCGGCGTCGATGTCGAGATTAAGCTGGAGTAGTAACGCCGTGCTGAGCGGATTGATTGGCAAAAAATTGGGGATGACCCAGGTGGGGGACGCCGGCGGCAAGGTCCGCGCGGTGACCGTGATTCAACTTGGGCCGTGCGCTGTGACGCAGTTCAAGACCGCCCCGACCGACGGTTACGAAACCGTGCAGGTGACTTGGGGCCGCCGCCGGCAATCGCGGATCACTGGCGCCTTGCGCGGCCATTTCGCGAAAGCCGAAGTGGCGCCGGGAGTGGCGACGCGCGAGTTCCGCCGCCGGGGCGAGGGCGAATTAAAGCTCGGCCAAATGATCGCCGCGGGCGATGTCTTCAAGCCCGGCGACGCGATTGACGTAAGCGGCGTGTCCAAAGGGCGCGGCTACGCCGGCGTCATCAAGCGCCATCATTTCTCGGGGTTTCCGGGCAGCCACGGCACCCACGAATATTTCCGCCACGGCGGCTCGATTGGCAATCGGTCATATCCCGGCCGGGTGCGTAAGGGGCTGCGGATGGCGGGTCAGATGGGCAATGAGCGGGCGAGCGTGCTGAATCTCGAGGTGGTGGAAATCCTGCCCGAGGATAACGCGATTTTGGTGTCGGGTTCGGTGCCCGGAGCGGACGGCGCGATGGTGGTGGTGAGCCATGCGGCGCGCCAGCGGCGGGCGGAAGCGGCGACGGAGTCGAAGGCCAATGGATGAGCGGGCGCGCGCGGCGGAAATTGCGAATGTGAAGGCGCCGCTCTATTCGGCGGCGCGCGAGCGCACCGGCGAAATCGAACTGGCGGGAGCGGTTTTCGGCCGCACCGGCCATAGCGGTTTGCTGTTCGAAGCGGTCAGGATGCAACTGGCGAATCGGCGCGCGGGCACGGCTTCGACCAAGACGCGCGGCCTGATTGCGGGCGGCGGACGCAAGCCTTGGCGGCAAAAGGGCACCGGCCGGGCGCGCGCCGGATCGACGCGCTCGCCGCTGTGGCGTCATGGCGGCACGATCTTCGGACCACAGCCGCGCGACTATTCCTATCAGATGCCGAAAAAGGCGTGGCGGCGCGCGCTCACTCTCGCGATTTCGGATCGCGCGCTCAACGGCAAGCTCACGGTGGTCGAGGCGCTGGAGCTGGCGGAGCCGAAGACGAAACTCGCCAAGGCGGCGCTTGAAGCGCTGGGCCTCAAACACGCCCTGATCGTAATCGGCGAAGGCGACGAGGGTTTTTTCCGCGCCGCCCGCAATCTGGCCGATCACAAGCTGTTGCGCCTGGCGGGATTGAACGTTTATGACGTGCTCAATTACGACGAATTGTTGATGACCGAAAAGACGGCGCGGGCGATCGAGGCGCGTCTGGGGAGCGTCGCGCGATGAACGCCGAAGGACTGATAATTGCGCCGCTGGTGACGGAAAAGGGCACGATCGTCAATGAAAAGGCGAATCAGGTCGTTTTCAAGGTGCGTCCGCAAGCTGACAAGCACGCGATTCGCCGCGCGGTCGAGGATTTGTTCAAAGTCACCGTGATGGAAGTGCGGACGGCGAATTTTCTCGGCAAGGAGCGGCGGCGCGGCAAGATCTCCGGGCGCACGCCGAACTGGAAAAAAGCCTACGTCACGCTTAAAGCGGGCGACCGGATCGAATTTTTCGAGGGCGTCTAAAGGACGCGGGAAACGATGGCGGTAATTCAGCTTAATCCGCGCACGCCGGGCCAGCGCTTCATGCAGGTGGCCGATTTTTCCGAGCTTAGCAAAAAGGCGCCGGAGAAATCGTTGCTGCTGCCGCTCAGGAAGTCGGGCGGACGCAATAATCGCGGCCGGATGACGATGCGCCATCGCGGCGGCGGCCACAAGCGCCGGCTGCGGGCGATCGATTTCAAGCGCAATCGCGACGGGATTCCGGCGACGGTGGCGGCGCTTGAGTACGATCCGAACCGTTCGGCGAATATCGCCCTGCTGCATTACGCGGACGGATGCAAGAGCTATATCCTGGCGCCGGTCGGACTGAAGCCCGGCGATAAGGTGGAATGCGGCGAAAAGGCGGATATCAAGCCTGGCAACGCGCTGCAACTCAAGCATATTCCGGTCGGCACCTTCGTTCACGCGATCGAGCTCAAGCCGGGCGCGGGCGCGCAGCTGGCGCGCGGCGCGGGCGCGCAGACGCAGCTCATGGCCAAGGAAGGCAACTTCGCGCTGCTTAAGCTGCCCTCGGGCGAACAGCGGATGGTGCAGGCGGCGTGCCGCGCGACGGTCGGCCAGGTTGGCAACGTCGATCATGAAAATATCTCGATCGGCAAGGCCGGACGCAGCCGCTGGCTGGGCAAGCGGCCGCATGTGCGCGGCGTCGCGATGAACCCCGTGGACCATCCGCATGGCGGCGGCGAAGGGCGCTCGAAGGGCAACCATCCGCAGTCGCCGTGGGGAATGCCGGCCAAGGGTTACAAGACGCGCGGCAAGAAGGCGTCGGATCATTATATTGTGAGCCGCCGTCCGCGCGGCAAACGCGGCTGATTGCAGGCGGGAGGATTCGGGTAGCGAAATGGCGAGGTCGCTTAAAAAAGGTCCATTTGTCGATGGCCATCTGCAGAAGAAGGTGGACGCGGCGAATGGGGCCGGAGACAAACGGATTATCCGCACCTGGTCGCGCCGGTCGATGGTCACGCCGGATTTTATCGGGCTGACTTTCGCCGTGCATAACGGGCGCAAGTTCATCCCGGTTTATTGCACGGAAAACATGGTCGGCCACAAGCTTGGCGAATTTTCGCCGACGCGCACCTTCCACGGCCATGCGGGCGACCGCAAGGGCGAAGTGCGCGGACAGCGCGGCGCCTGAGCGCGGGCAAGGAAGAGGGTTTCGCGATGGAAGCAGTGGCGCGCAGCCGGTTCGTGCGGATTTCGCCGCAGAAGCTCAGGCTGGTATGCGGGCTGGTGGCCGGCAAAAAGGTCGATCAGGCGCTGGCGATTCTGGAATTCACGCCGAAAAAGGGCGCGAAAATTATTTCCAAAACGCTGCTGGCGGCGATCGCCAACGCGCGCGATCAGCAGAATATCGACGAGGACCGGCTGTTCGTCAAAAGCGTGGTCGCCGACACCGGACCGACCTGGAAACGTTCGATGCAGCGGGCGCATATGCATGCGACGCCGATTCTGAAGCGCACCAGCCATCTGACGGTGGTGGTGGACGAACGGGAGTCCTGAGGTAGCGTATGGGCCAGAAGACACATCCGCGCGGCTTGCGCTTGGGCATAATCGAAAGCTGGGACTCCAAGTGGTACGCGCAGCGTGATTACACCGCGCTGCTGCATGAGGATTTGAAGCTGCGCGATTTTATCAAGCGCCGCCTCTACCATGCCGGCATCTCGCGGATTGAAATCGAACGCATGGCGAACAAGGCCAAGCTCAATATTTTCACCGCGCGGCCCGGAATCGTGATCGGCAAGAAGGGCGCGGAGATCGAACGGCTCAAGGCGGATATCCAGAAAATGATGAAGGGCAAGGACGCCTTCATCAATATTCACGAGGTGCGCCGGCCCGATCTCGATCCGCAGCTGGTGGCGGAAAATATCGCCCTGCAACTCGAACGGCGCGTGGCCTTCCGCCGCGCGATGAAAGAGGCGGTGCTGCGCGCGATGCGGATGGGCGCGCTGGGCATCAAGGTGCACGTTGCGGGACGGCTCGGCGGCGCCGAAATCGCCCGTTCGGAATGGTATCGCGAAGGGCGCGTGCCGCTCCAGACGCTGCGCGCGGACGTGGCTTACGGCTTCGCCGAGGCGCGCACGACTTACGGCGTGATTGGGGTCAAGGCGTGGATTTTCCGCGGCGAGATTCTGACCCGTCAGGAAGAGGCGGCCAAGCGCGCGGGCGCCGCCGCGCAGCAGGGCTGAGGCGCGGATGAGCAAAGGAATTATCGGGTAGCCAGCGATGCTGTCGCCAAAGAAAGTCAAATATCGCAAGATTCAGAAGGGCCGCGTGCGCGGCGCCGAGTCGCGCGGAGTCGATCTCGCCTTCGGCGATTACGGACTCAAGAGCACGGAGACCTGCCGAATCGACACCCGCGCGCTGGAGGCCGCCCGAATCGCGCTGACGCGCCATATCAAGCGCGGCGGCCGGGTCTGGATCCGCGTGTTTCCGGACAAGCCCTTCACCAAAAAGCCGGCGGAAACCCGGATGGGCAAGGGCAAGGGCTCGCCCGAAGGCTGGACGGCGGTGGTCAGGCCGGGACGGATTCTGTTCGAGATGGAAGGCGTCGATCGCGCGACCGCGCTGGAAGCGATGCGGCTCGCGGCGCATAAGCTGCCGGTCAAGACGATCGTGGTGGAACGGGAGGCTCAGGGCCTTGGAGCTTAGCGAACTCAGGCGCATGAGCGCGGCCGATTTGCGAATCAAGGAGCGCGAGACGCGCGAGGAGATTTTCCGGTTGCGGCTCAAGCTGCGGACGAATCAGTTGGACAAGCCGGCGAATTATCGCAAGGCGCGGCGCGAGCTGGCGCGGATTCTGACGCTGATTCGGGAGCGGGCGGCCGGCGCGCCGGCGACGGGAAGGGACGGCGATGCGGCAGCGGATTAAGCGGCGCGAAGGGACGGTGGTCTCCGCCCGCATGACCAAGACGGTGGTGGTGCAGGTCGAACGCCTGGTGCGGCATCCGCTGTACGGCAAGCGTCTGACCCAGCGCACGCGCTACATGGCGCATGACGAACAGGCGCAATGCCATGAAGGCGACCGGGTGCTGATTATCGAAGCGCGCCCGCTTTCGCGGCATAAGCGTTGGCGGGTCAGCCAGGTGCTGCAACAGGCGGCGCGATAAGGGGAAGATCTCGCCATGGTGCAGACGCAAACGGTATTGAGTGTGGCCGACAATTCGGGCGCGCGCAAAGTGATGTGTATCAAGGTGCTGGGCGGATCGCGCCGGCGCTACGCGTCGGTGGGCGACGTGATCGTGGTCTCCGTCAAAGAGGCGATTCCCAACGCCAAGGTGAAAAAGGGCGACGTGAGCAAGGCGGTGATCGTCCGCACGCACAAGGAAGTGAGCCGCGAGGACGGCAGCTATATCCGCTTCGACGACAATTCGGCGGTGCTGCTGGATAACCAGGGCGAGCCGGTCGGCACGCGCATTTTCGGGCCGGTCGCGCGCGAGCTGCGGGCCAAGCGCTTCCTCAAGATCATTTCGCTCGCGCCGGAGGTGTTGTGATGGCGGCGGCGGCGAAATGCAAGATTCGCAAGAACGACACCGTGATGGTGATCAAGGGGCGCGATCGCGGCAAGACCGGCAAGGTCTTGCGGGTGATTCCGGACGAAGGACGGCTGGTGGTCGAGCGGCTCAATATGGTCAAGCGCCATTCCAAGCCGCGCGGTCCGCAGAGCCCGGGCGGAATCGTCGATAAAGAGGCGCCGCTCAGGATTGGCAACGTGATGTATTTCTGCGATCGCTGCAACGCGCCGGTGCGGCTCGGCGTTAAGCGCGCGGCCGACGGCGCGCGCTCGCGGATCTGCCGGCGATGCGGCGAAACGCTGGGTAACGGCTGATGGCGGACGAGCGGAAAACCGGAAAAGCGGGCGAAAAAGCGGGCAAAACGCGGCGCGATCGCGCGCCCAGGGACGGGACGGCCGACGCGGCTGAAACGGCGGCCGCGGCGGCGCCGGAGGCGCCTGAGCCGAAGCTGCCGGCGCGGCTGCGGCTCAAATATCAGAGCGAGATTCTGCCGGGGCTGATGCGCGAGCTGAAGATTACCAATACGATGCGCGCGCCGCGGCTCGAGAAGATCGTCATCAACATGGCGCTCGGCGAGGCGCGCGAAAACGTCAAGATTCTCGACGCGGCGGCCGAGGAACTGCGGCAAATTGTCGGCCAAAAGCCGGTGGTGACGCGCGCGCGCAAGGCGATTTCGAATTTCAAGCTGCGCGAAGGCATGCCGATCGGCGTGATGGTGACGCTGCGGCGCGATCGCATGTGGGAGTTTTTCGATCGGATGGTGAATATCGCGCTGCCGCGCGTGCGCGACTTCCGCGGCGTGAGCGAAAAGGCTTTCGATGGCCGCGGCAATTATTCGCTGGGCCTGCGCGAGCATACGATTTTCCCCGAACTCAATCTCGACAAGGTCGAGAAGGTCAAGGGGATGACGGTGTCGATCAAGACCACGGCGGCGAGCGATTTCGAGGGATTGACCCTGCTGCGGGCGCTGGGAATGCCCTTTCGGGGCGCGAGCGGCGAGCGTGAAGGCGCGCCGCCGACGGAATAGGAACGAATCAAGATGGCCAAGACGTGTCTTCGGGTCAAGGCGGCCCGCGAGCCGAAGTTCAAGGTGCGGCGTTATAATCGCTGTCCGCTCTGTGGGCGGGCGCGGGCGTTTTTCCGGCGTTTCAAGATGTGCCGCCTGTGTCTGCGCAAGAATGCGCTTCGCGGCGCCCTGCCGGGCGTGGTCAAGGCCAGTTGGTAAGCGGAGCGTGGCGAGGATAGCAAAAAATGTCGCAGACTGATCCGATTGCCGAATTGCTGACCCGTATCCGCAATGCGATGCATGCGCGGTACAACCAGGTCGAACTTCCCCATTCGCGCGTGCGCGAGACCATATGCCGGGCGTTGATGGCGGAGGGTTTTCTCGCCAGCGTCGAAGTGACGGGCGAGGGTTATCAAAAGAAAATGGCGCTGGGACTGCGCTATTCGCCCACGCGCGAGCCGGTGATTCGCGGCATCCAGCGGGTCAGCCGGCCGAGTCTGCGGCGTTACGCCGGGGCAAAAACGATGCCGAAGGCGGCGGGCGCGATGGGCATGCATATCGTTTCGACGCCGCTGGGCGTGATGACCGATCGCGAGGCGCGGCGCCGCAACGTCGGCGGCGAAATCCTGTTGAGGGTCTGGTGAGGCGATGTCGCGGATAGGAAAATTGCCGATCGTGCTGGACAAGGGCGTCAAAGCGACGCTCGCCGACGGGATGATTCGGCTGGAAGGGCCCAAGGGCAAGCTTGAAGCGCGGGTGCATCCGGGGTTCGCGCTGGAAATCGCCGACGGCAAGATTGTCGTCAAGCGTCCGGGCGACGCCGCCGAAGAACGCGCGCTGCATGGATTGATGCGCAAGCTGGTGGCGAACATGGCCGAGGGCGTGAGCAAGGGCTTCACGCGGGTGCTCGAAATCAGCGGCGTCGGCTATCGCGCGGAGGTCAAGGGCAAGCAGATCAATCTGGCGCTCGGCTATTCGCATCCGATTGTCTATCAGTTGCCGCCCGCGGTGACCGCCAAAGTCGAGCGCCAGGTGGTGCTGACCCTGGAGAGCGCGGACCGGCAAGTGCTGGGCTCGGTGGCGGCGGAAATCCGGGGGTTGCGGCCGCCGGAACCGTACAAGGGCAAAGGGATCAAGTACGCGACCGAGACCATCCATCGCAAGGCCGGCAAGGCCGCGGCGGGCGGCCGCTGAACAGCGGAACGGAAGGACCATGAATCGGGCAGAAAAGCGCAAGCTGCGCCAAGGGCGGGTAAGACGCAAGGTGCGCGGCACGGAACAACGGCCGCGGCTTTCGGTGTTCCGTTCGCTACATCATATTTACGTTCAGGTGATTTCGGACGAAAGTGGGCGGACGCTGGCGGCGGCGTCGACGGCGATCAAGGAAGTTGGCGCGGAATTGGCGAGCCGCAGAGGTCTCGGCGCGGCCAAAGCGGTGGGTCAGGCGATCGCGAATCAATGCCGCGAGCGCGGTATCGGCGAAGTCGTCTTCGACCGCAACGGGTTTCTCTATCATGGGCGCGTCAAGGCGTTGGCCGAAGCGGCGCGCGAAGCGGGTCTTAAATTCTAGTGTTGGCAAACCGTAGACAGGAATATCGCCGTGGCGCATCGGATTGACCCGCAAGGGTTGGATATCAAGGAAAAAGTGGTCCACATCAATCGTGTGGCCAAGGTCGTCAAGGGCGGTCGGCGCTTCAGTTTCAGCGCGCTGGTGGTCGCGGGCGACGGTCATGGATTGGTGGGATTTGGGCTGGGCAAAGCCAACGAAGTGCCGGAGGCGATTCGCAAGGGCGTCGATCGCGCCAAAAAGAGCCTGATCCGCGTGCCGATCAAGAATGGCACGATTCCGCATCAGGTGCTTGGCCATTTCGGCGCCGGCAAGGTGGTTTTGAAGCCGGCCGCGGAAGGCGCCGGAGTGATCGCGGCGGGCGGCGTGCGCGCGGTGGTCGAGCTGGCGGGAATCCGCAATATCCTGACCAAGCGGCTGGGTTCCTCGAATCCGCATAATCTGGTCAAGGCGACGCTCGAGGCGCTGATCGAGTTGCGCAGTCCTGAAGATGTCGCGCGGTTGCGCGCGGCGGCGCCGGCGGCCTGACGCGGGCGCAATGGATGAGAGGTCGCGATGGCCGAGACGATACAGGTGAAACTGGTGCGCAGTCCGATCGGGACGACCCGGCGGGTGCGCGAGACGCTCAAGGGACTGGGGCTGGGCAAGATGGGCAGCGCGCGCGTGCTCAAAGCGACGCCCGAGGTGCGCGGGATGGTGCGCCGGGTGTCCCATCTGGTGGCCGAGATAACGGATTAGGCGGGCGGTTATGAAGCTCAACGATCTTAGGCCGGCGCCGGGTTCGACCCGCCGCAAAAGGCGCGTCGGACGGGGCATCGGTTCCGGACTGGGCAAGACCGCCGGCCGCGGCCATAAGGGACGCGGTTCGCGTTCGGGCGGCAATACGCCGCCGGGCTATGAAGGCGGCCAGATGCCGCTGATTCGGCGGGTGCCGAAGCGCGGGTTCCGGCGGTTGCAGGCGAATCAGGCGGCGCGCGAACGGTTTGCGGCGGTCAATATTGGCCGGCTGGACGGTTTCACCGACGGCGAGACGGTCGATCCGGCGGGGTTTGCCGATCGTGGGCTTGCGCCGGCCGGCAAGAAGATCAAAGTTTTGGGAGCGGGCGAACTGAAGAGGCGGATCACGGTGCGGGCGCATGCTTTTTCGGCCGGCGCGCGCGCGAAGATTGCGGCGGCGGGCGGTAGCGCCGAATTGATCGAGGGCTGAAGCGGAGCGCGGATGCTCGACGGATTTTCAAACGCTTCGCACATTCCGGAATTGCGGCGGCGGCTGTTGTTCACCGCCGCGATGCTGATGATCTACCGGATTGGCGTGGCGGTGCCGACGCCTGGAATCGACGGACAGGCGCTGTCGGCGTTTTTCGATCAGGCGTCGAGCACGCTGTTCGGCATGGTGAATCTGTTTTCGGGCGGCGGCTTGCAGCATTTCTCGGTCTTCGCGCTCGGCATCATGCCGTATATTTCGGTCGCGATTATTCTCGATCTGCTGAAGATTGGCTGGCCTTATCTCGACGAGCTTTACAAGGAAGGCGAGGCGGGACGGCGTAAAATCAGCCAGTACACCCGTTACGGCACGGTCGGATTGTCGCTGGTCCAGGGCGGGATGCTGGCGCTCGGCCTTGAACACGCTTCGGCGCCGAACGGCGGCCGGTTCGTTTACAATCCGGGGCTGGCGTTTCTCGCGATGACGGTGATTACGCTGACCGCGGGCACGCTCTTCGTGATGTGGGTGGGCGAACAGATTACCGAACGCGGCATTGGCAATGGCATCTCGCTGATCATCATGGCGGGGATCGTGGCGCGCCTGCCGAGCGCGATCAGCACCACGGCGCAATTCGTGCGTGAAGGCGAAATGAGCATCTTCACGCTGATTTTCATCCTGTTCGTGGCGGTCGCGGTCACGGGGATAATCGTTTACGTCGAGAGCGGGCAGCGCCGGATTCCGATTCAATAC
The DNA here is from genome assembly GCA_027403435.1 of Deltaproteobacteria bacterium. GTDB lineage: Bacteria > Desulfobacterota > Binatia > Binatales > Binataceae > JADMIL01. The sequence continues at coordinate 3,109 of DAHZDR010000428.1, read as the reverse complement.
GCGCGACGGGTGGTGGGCCGGCGGATTTACGGCGGTCAGAATTCGCATTTGCCGCTCAAGATTAACACCTCGGGCGTGATTCCGCCGATTTTTGCTTCGTCGTTGTTAATGATCCCGGCGACCCTGGCGACTTTCGTGCCGTCTTTGAAGTGGCTGTCGAGCTATGTTTCGCCGATCAGCATCGTGTATAATGTCGTTTACGTCGCCCTGATTGTCTTCTTCTGCTATTTTTATACGGCGGTCACCTTTAACCCGATCGACGTCGCCGACAATCTGAAGAAGTATGGTGGATTCATCCCTGGGATCAGGCCGGGGCGGTTTACGGCCGACTATATTGATCGGGTATTAACGCGAATCACGTTGGGCGGCGCGATTTATGTGAGTGCGGTGTGCGTGCTGCCGACGATTCTGACGCAGCATTTTCATGTGCCGTTCTATTTTGGCGGCACGGCGCTTCTGATTGTGGTTGGGGTGGCCTTGGATACGGTCGCCCAGATTGAGACGCATCTGCTGACGCGCAATTACGAAAGTTTCATGCGGCGCGGCGGCGGACGTGGACGGTGACGCTGGGTCGCGGGGAGGCGAGGCGTGCGATTGGTGCTGTTAGGCCCACCTGGGGCGGGCAAGGGAACGCAGGCGCGGATGCTTGAGTCGAAGCTGGACGCGCCGCAGGTGGCCAGTGGCGATTTGCTGCGGACGGCGGTCAAGAATCGCACCGCGCTGGGAGTCGAGGCCCAGCGCTATATGGATAAAGGCGCCTTGGTGCCGGACGAACTGGTTTTGAAACTAATCGAGGAGCGGCTGAATCAGCCGGACGCGCGCGTGGGATTCATCCTTGACGGATTTCCGCGCAATGTGCCGCAGGCGGAGACGCTGGCGCGGGTGCTCGACGGATACGGCAAAAAGCTGGACAAGGTGGTCGCGTTGATGGTTCCCGACGCCGAGATTGTCAAGCGGATTTCGGGGCGGCGGACTTGCCGCAATTGCGGCGCAATGTACCATCTGATTTACGATCCGCCGCGCAATCCGGGCGTGTGCAACGAATGCCGCGGCGAGCTCTATCAGCGCGAGGACGACGCCGAGGAAACGGTGCGGATGCGGCTTAAGGTGTATGCGGAATCGACGCGTCCGCTGCTTGAGCATTACGGGCGGCTGGGATTGCTTGCGGAGATCGACGGAATTGGCGCGACTGGGGAAATCGAGCGGCGGATTTTGCGGGTGCTCGGCCGCGACGGCGCGGCGGCCAAGGGCGGCAGTTGATTACGCTCAAGAGTCCGGAAGAAATCGCCGTGATGCGGACGGCGAGCCGCATCGTGGCCGAGGTGCTGGCCGAGGTCGCGATGGCGGCGCGGCCGGGCGTTGCGACGCTGGAACTGGATCGATTGGCGGAAGCATTGACGATTAAAAAAGGCGCGCGGCCGGCGTTCAAAGGCTATCGGCCGCATGATGTGGAGTACCGCCATAGCTTGTGCGTGTCGATCAACGAAGAGATCGTTCATGGAATTCCCAAGGCCGGACGCAGACTCAAGCCGGGAGATATCGTCGGACTCGATTTCGGCGTGGTTTACCAGGGCTATTACGGCGACGCGGCGCGGACGGTGGCGATCGGCAAGGTGTCGGCGGAGGCCGAGCGGCTGATGCGGGTGACGCGCGACGCGCTGTACGCGGGGATCGAGCAGGCGCGGGTTGGCAACCGGATCGGCGATATCGCGCGGGCGGTGCAACGGCTCGCCGAAGACGCGGGTTTTTCCGTGGTGACGGATTTTGCCGGACATGGAATCGGCCGCAAACTGCATGAAGACCCGCAAGTGCCCAACTACTTTCGGGCCGGGATGCCGAATCCGCGGCTACAGGAAGGAATGGTGCTGGCGATCGAACCGATGATCAACGAAGGCGCGGCGGAACTGGAGATTCTGGACGACGGCTGGACGGCGGTGACCGCTGACGGCAAGCTTTCGGCTCATTTTGAGCATTCGATCGCGATTACCGCCGGCGGGCCGGAAATTTTGAGCGAGTTTAACCATGTCCAAGGGTGACGCGATTGAAGTGACGGGCCTGGTGCTCGAGGCGTTGCCCAACGCGGTGTTCCGGGTCTCGCTGGATAACGGACATCGGGTGCTGGCGCATATCTCGGGCAAGATGCGCATGCATTACATCAAGATTTTGCCGGGCGACAAAGTGACCGTCGAACTGTCGCCCTACGATTTGACGCGCGGCCGTATCACTTACCGGATGCGTTAGACGCAAGGCGGGCGCGGGAAAGCGAGCTGGTTGGAGACGATGAAAGTCAGGGCCTCGGTCAAGAAGATTTGCAAGAACTGCAAGGTGGTGCGGCGCCAGGGCGTGGTGCGGATTCTGTGCTCCACCAACGCGCGCCACAAGCAGCGCCAGGGATAGAGCCGAAGGGAGATTTGCAATGGCGCGTATCGCCGGAGTCGAGTTGCCGCGTAACAAGCGGATCGAAATCGCACTTACCTATATTTTCGGCATTGGCCGCCCCGCGGCGCTCCAGATTCTGGAGAAAGCCAACGTCGATCCCGGACGCAACACCGACGATCTGACGGCCGACGAACAGGTGCGAATCCGCCAGATAATCGACGCCGATTACAAAGTCGAAGGCGATCTCAGGCGCGATCTGCAGCAGGCGGTCAAGCGGCTGATGGACTTGAGTTGCTACCGCGGCATCCGGCATCGGCGCGGTTTGCCGGTGCGCGGCCAACGGACGCATACCAACGCGCGCACCCGCAAGGGCCCGCGCAAGGTGGTGGCGGGCAAGAAGACCGCGCCGCCGAAGGGCTAGGCGCGCGGCCTCAATCCGGGGCGCAACGAGTAACGCGATCGGCCCGAGGGCGACGATCGGTGGAAACTGAAAACTGATGGCGGAAGAGAACAAAGAGACCAAAGCGGCGGCGGCGAAACCCGCGGCGGGAACGGCCGCAACCGGAACGGCCGCTCCGGCTCCGCGGCGGCGGCGGACGCGGCGTTCGGTGCCCGAGGGCGTCGCCCACGTGCATGCGACGTTCAACAACACGATCGTGACGATCACCGATCCGCAGGGACTGGCGGTGGCGTGGGCGAGCGCCGGGTCGGTGGGGTTCAAAGGCTCGCG
>DAHZDR010000418.1 GCA_027403435.1 Deltaproteobacteria bacterium | reverse complement strand
GCGCCTTGGCAAAGGGGAGATTTCCTCAATTGCATTCGCGATGAAATATCGCCAAGCGGTACTAACGGACGATCAGAAGGCGCGAAGATTGGCTTCGGATGCCGGCCATAAAACCGTTCAAACAACGCCGCATCTTTTCGGTTGGCTGATATTCATAGGTCATCTGGGAGACCGTGATAAAGATATCGTGATCGCTGAGCATCGTGAAGTCGATGGAATATTGGGAAGATACTTGGAAGAGGCCTACTCTCTAGCTCTGCAATTCCGATTAGCAGGATCTGGACAAATACGCTGAATGCATTCAGTGACAGCCTTTGTTCGACCGCCGGGTTTTTTGGTGGGCCGTTCCGGGCTCGAACCGGAGACCCGCTGATTAAGAGTCAGCTGCTCTACCAACTGAGCTAACGGCCCACCAAAAAAGGATTTATCCATAGGCGGGAAGATTGGGGTGAGTGAAGGGAGTTGAACCCTCGACCACCGGAGCCACAATCCGGTGCTCTGCCAGCTGAGCTACACTCACCGCGCAATTGAATTTCAATCGAGCCTCTCATTCGCCACGCCGCGCCCGTTAACTGCTCGCGTGGTGCGCCAGAAGGGACTCGAACCCCTGACCCGCGGCTTAGAAGGCCGCTGCTCTGTCCACCTGAGCTACTGGCGCGATCGGGGCGAGCCGATTTGAACGGCCGACCCCCTGCTCCCAAGGCAGGTGCGCTACCATGCTGCGCCACGCCCCGAAGCCATATCGATTAACATAGCGGAGCCGCCGTCTCAACTCGATGGCCGAGGATCGCGGTCGTCCCCGGCGGTCAACGCCGGCGGATCGCCGAGTACGGGTGGAAGCTCGCCGAGCTGAGACGCAAAGTCGGCCAACTGACCATGGAGATCGGACCGCCCGAAAAATCGGCGCGGTTGGCGCGCCGATCCAACGACCGGAGTTCCGCCGTCGTGGGCGGCGCGCGGCCCTCCCCGTCGGGCATGGACGCCCGGCGATGAAGCCTGGGGCGCTCGACCTGTGGTGGACGCGCCACATAGCACAAAGTTTTTCCGTAGGCCGACCGGCGGCAAATTGACGCGTTATAAACTCGACGCAAACCGCGAATTTTTGTCGATGGCCTGTTCGACTTCGCAATTCACGAAAATCGTTTTATTTCAATCGATTAGAAGTCAGGCTCGACGGATCTGTCAGCCTACTTTCCCGATTTGCGAAATTTGTTGATTTATCAGCCATGGAAATTTAAGCGTTTTCATGCGGCGCCGCTTTTGCTTCGGTGATCAGTGCGCTGTTATCTCCCCCCGAGAAGTTCAGCGCTTTGTCCCCAAGCAAGGCCGGGCTACTGCAATCGCATGTCCCCCCAACGTGCGATCGCGAAAGGTAGCCCGGCCGTTTTTATTTGCGGATCCAGCAAAATTCGATAACGCCGCGCCTCTTTGCCGATGGGTTTCCATGCGAGGCGGGTTGCGCGGACGATCGCCCGCGCCGGATAATCGCGAGCGGGCGCACTCATGGCATCAATCAGAGAACAGGCCGAAAAATTCTGGAATGGTGAAATCGCCGTCCGCGAACAGCATCCGCTGACCCCCACCGGCGAGAGCGAAGAGATCGCGCCGGGCGTAATGTTTTATCGCTGGTTCGCGAACTTCGCCGCCGTCCGCACCGAAGACGGGCTGGTGCTGATCGACACCGGCGCGTGGTTCAACCAGGAAGAGACCGTGCGGATGGTGCGACGGTTCACGCCGGATCGGATCAATACGGTGATTTATACGCATGGCCACGTCGATCACGCGCTCGGGATGGCGGCGTTCGTGGCCGAGGGACAAAAAAACCATGTGGCGCGCGCGCGCGTCGTGGGTCATCGCGCGGTCGCCGCGCGTTTCGATCGTTATAAGCGCACCGCCGGCTACAACGGACTGATCAACGCGCGGCAATTCGGCGGACCGGAGGCGTGGCCCGCCGACTATGTCTATCCTGACACCTACTTCGACGATCGGCTGACCGTAACCGCCGGCGGCCTCCAATTCGAATGCCATCACGGGCGCGGCGAGACCGACGACGCCTGCTGGGTCTATATCGCGCGGCGCAAGGTCCTGTGCACGGGAGATTTCATAATCTGGGCGTCGCCCAACGCCGGAAATCCCCAGAAGGCGCAGCGCTACGCCCGCGAATGGGCCGAGGCGCTGCGCGTGATGGCGAAGACCGGCGCGGAAGTGTTGCTGCCGGGACACGGCGTGCCGGTCTTTGGCGCGATGCGGATTCGGCAAATCCTTAACGAAACGGCGGAGTATCTGCAAAGCCTTTATGACCAGACCATCGCCCTGATGAACACTGGGGCGGCGCTCGACGAGATCGTTGCGCAAGTGGCCCCGCCCGCGCGGCTCGCCGATCGGCCCTACCTTCAGGCGGTGTACGACGAACCGCAATATATCGTGCGCAATATCTGGCGACTGGAGGGCGGTTGGCACGACGGTCGCCCGGCCCATCTGAAACCCGCGCCGGCGGCGGCGCTGGCCCGAGAAATCGCGGAGTTGGCGGGCGGCGCGGACCAACTGGTCGCGCGGGCGCTCGAGCGGATGGCGGCGGGCGAACTCGCGCTGGCCGCGCATCTGATCGACTGGGCGGCCGGCGCCGCGCCGGACGATCCGGCGGCGCATGCGGCGCGGGCGAAAATCTATGCGGCGCGGGCGGACGAATCGCCGGCGACGATGACGCACGGCATCTTCCGCGCGGCGGCGGCCGAGTCGGCGGCCAAAGCCGGCGTCGAATTGCCCGCCGATTCGCGCAAAATTTAGCCGGAAACGTTCAGGTCCGGACTTTCCGCGCGGTGCGCGTGAGGAATCTTCGCCAAGTAAAGATGTCGCAGGCGCGTTATGGCGGCGGCGCTTCACCGTCGCGGTCGCGCCACTGCGCCAATGGCGGCCGGATCGCCGCGGGTGCGGCCGCCATCAGTGTGGCCGGAGGCTTGCTCTGGCCAATCGAGACTGCGAACCTTTCCCGCGATGGATCACGCTGACGCCGGCCGCGCCGGGCGCGCTCGCCCCCCGGCCGTCTCCACCAACCCGAACGAATACGCCGCCGCGCGGAGCGGCGGAACCTCCGCCGAACGCTTGCCTGACGACGCCTGGTGGCGCCGCGCGGCGATCGTAGTCCTGGGTCTTGCGGCGCTGCTCTTTTGCGCCCGCCTGGGCGTGCGCGCCCTTTGGTCGTCGGAATTCCGCTGGGGCGAAATCTCCCGCGAGATGCGTCTGACCGGCAATTACTTCTGGCCAACGATCAACGGCCGCTCCTACTTCGACAAGCCGCTGGGCTCCTACTGGCTGATTCTGGCGGTGAGCTGGATTACCGGCGCGGTCAGCGAGGCCGCCGCGCGCGCGCCGTCGGCGCTGGCGGGGCTAGGCGCCGTCGGCCTGCTAATCCTGATTACGCGCCGGCTCTACGACCTGCGCACGGGAGTGATCGCGGCGCTGATTCTTTCGACCAGCTTCAGCTTCGTTTTTTTCTCGCGCAACGCTTCCGCCGACGTCGAAACGATCGCGGGCGAACTTGGCGCGCTGGCGCTGTTTCTCGCCCACGAGGACGACGCCGGCGGATGGTGGGTGGTCGGCCTGTGGCTGATCATGGCCGTGGCCTCGCAGATGAAGGGGCTGCTCGGCTTTGTCCTGCCGCTCGTGATGATCGGCTCGTATCGCGCGTTGGCTGACGGATGGGCCGCGGCCGGGCGTGGGCTGGGCACGGGTTCGCTGGCGGCGCGCTGGCGCTGGATTGTCGATCGCAACCGCTGGTTCTTCAACTGGAGCACGCCGGTGGCGATCGCAATCGCCGCGATCGTCTATTTCACGCCGTTCGCGATTTCGCATCGCGAGACCGGCTCCGCACACGGCATCTACATGGTCTATCGCGAGAACGTGCAGCGTTACTTCGCTCCGTTCGACCATCGCGGGCCGATTTACCTTTACGTCTATGTGATTTTCGCGCTGATGGCGCCGTGGTCGGCGATGCTGCCGGCGGCGCTGACCGATGCGCATCAGCGGCGGCGGGCGCATGCGGATCGGGCGGTGCAAGACCGTTTCGCGCTGACGTTTTTCTGGGCGACGTTTATCTTCTATACGCTTTCGGGGTCGCGCCGCAGCTATTACATCCTGCCGATTCTGCCGCCCGCCGCGATCCTGGTCGCGCGCGTGATGCTCGCCGAGCCGGCGCGGATGACGCCGCTGGCGCGCCGTCTCGTGCGCTTCGGTTTTGGTTTGGTGGCGGCGATGGTTGCGCTTGCGGCGCTCGCCTTTATTCCGCCCCATCGGTTCCTGCCGTATCCCTATTCGGCGTTGCCGCCGGCGCCGGATCGCGGCGTTTACGCGATTTTCTGGATCGGATCGAGCGTGGCGATAATCTGGGCGCTGCGGGATTTGCGGCCGCCGCGGATGGCGTGGGCGATCGGCGTCGTCGCGTGGCTGTTCATGTTCTACTTTTACGTTTTCGCGATGCCGGCGGGCGACGCCTATCGCACCGAAAAGCCGTTTGCGTACCGGATTCGCGCGCTGATCGGCGCGGATACCTCGGGCCTCGCGTTTTACCTGAATCAGGGGCCGGTTTATTACCTTGGCCTGCCCGCGCCGACCCAGGAGTATGACCGGCTCGGCGATCTGGATCGGGCGATCGCGGCGGACAAGGTCCGATGGTTGGTGGTGCGCCGGCGCGATCTGCCGAAGCTGAATTTTCCCTACCGGCAGATTACGAGCGAAACCGTCTATCCGTGGGATTCGAAGCAGCACGGGCTAAATGAGATGGCGCTGTTGCGCGTTTCCCTGCCCGCTCCTAAGGAAGCTCCGCACAAGTAGGTCGTCATGCTGAACGGAGTCTACGCAACGAAGAATCCCGGGATTTTTCGCTGCGCTCAGAGTTTGTGAATTTTATGCAATGACCAAAAAATAACGCCACGAATTGCTCGATAATTTTTGCCGTTTTGGCGCGTTTTCAGAATATATTCACAAACTCTCAGAATGACAGGAAGGGCTTTGTGCGGAATTTCCCTAAATAATGGAAGGTAGGGCGGAGCGGAGCAGATTCATTGAAACGCCGGGGCAAAAGGGTGGATCGCCGCGCGATACGGATGCGTACGCCGTGTACGGGCCCGGCGTACGCAGATGTCAGAGGGGCGCTCAGCCCTTGGGCAGGCCGAGCACGCGTTCGCCGATAATATTGTGCTGAATCTGGTTGGTGCCGGCGTAAATCGTCGGTCCGCGCGCCGCTAGCATCCGGAGCGACCATTTGCCGCTGTCGATCGCGAAGGGCGCTTCGAAATCCATCTGGCTATACGGCCCCAGCAGCTCCATCGCGTACATCGCGATCGCGAGATTCAGTTCGGTGCCGCACAGCTTCATGATCGAACCTTCCGGCCCAGGCGGCGCGCCTTTGAGCTGGCGGGTCAACTGCCGATAGCTGGTGTACTTGAGGGCGGCCGCCTCCGAGGCGAAGCGCGCGATCCGCTGGCGCACGCCGGCGTCGTTCCAGGCGACGCCGCCGTTGCGCGGAATCCGGCGCGCCAGATCGGCCAGCTCGCGGATCTGCTGGGTCGCGCTTTCGCCGTAATTACCCGACCGTTCGAACATCAGCGTGGTGATCGCGACCTGCCAGCCGTTGTTCTTTTCGCCGACGATATTGGCTTTCGGCACGCGCACGTCTTCGAAGAAGACTTCGTTGAAGCCGCGTCCGCCCGTCATCTGCACCAATGGACGCACGGTAATTCCGGGGTCGTGCATATTCACCAGCAGATAGCTGATGCCCTTGTGCTTGGGCGCGTCGGGATCGGTGCGGACCAGCAGAAAAATCCAGTCCGCATACTGCGCCATCGAGGTCCAGACCTTCTGTCCGTTGACCAGAAAGTAATCGCCCTGATCCTCGGCGCGGGTCTTGATCGAGGCGAGGTCGGAGCCCGAGCCGGGTTCCGAATAGCCTTGGCACCAGATTTCGTCCGCGCGCAGAATCGCCTGCAGATGGCGCCGCTTCTGGTCTTCAGTCCCCCAATGCATCAGGGTCGGCCCGAGCAAGCTGATGCCCATGCCGAGGAATGGTTCAGTCAGGTCCAGCCGCGTCAGCTCCTCGCGGAAGATCAGCCGTTGCATCACGGTGGCGCCGCGTCCGCCGTATTCCTTCGGCCAATGCACGGCGGCCCATCCGCCTTCGTTGAGTTTTTTATGCCAGCGCACGCGCGCGCGCCAATCTTCGTCGCCGCCGTCGTCGAGCGGACTGCGGACGGGTGGCGCGCAGTGCCGGTTATCTTCGAGCCAGGCGCGCACTTCGGCGCGAAAAGCTTCGTCCTCGGGGTTGTAGTTAAAATCCATAGGTTGCATGCAGCCGGCGTGGGCCAAGCGGACCTCAATTGAATCAATGGCTTCGGCGGCCGCCGATGTCAAGTAAAAGTTCGCGGCCGCGGTCAGGCGCGTCCGGTGAGGCGGGCGCGCTCCAGCACGGCCTCATAGATGCGCGCGGTGGCGGCGTCGATCAGGATACCGCCGGCGCCGGCCGCTCCGGCGCCGCCCTTTTCGGCGGCGTAGTAGGCTTCGCACATCCGGCGGGCCACGTCGATTTCTTTCGGCGTCGGCGCGAAGACCTCGTTGGCGATTTCAATTTGACTAGGATGAATCGCCCATTTGCCGACCGCGCCCAGCGTGGCCGCCCACACCGCGTCGCGCCGGTAGCCGTCGGGATCGTGGAAATTGGCGAACGGCCCGTCGATCGCGTCGATTCCGGCGGCGCGCGCCGCGACGATCATCCGGCCGCGGGCGAAATGCCACATGTCGCCCGGATAACGGTTCGGCTCCGCCGCTTCGGTCAATCCGGCGCGCACGCCCTGGCTCGCCGAGAGGTCGCCGAAGCCCAGAATAATCGCCTCCAGCCGCGGACAGCATCCCGCGATCTCCTCGACCCGCGCCAGCGCCGCGGTCTCCTCGATTAGCGCCTCGAGGCCGATGCGACGCTTGAGGCCGAGCTTGGCCTCGAGCTGGGTGAGCAGCGTGTCGAAAAACCAGAGGTCGCGCGGCGCCTTGACCTTGGGCAGGATAATGATGTCGAGATGGGCGCCGGCGCGCTCGACCACTTCGATCACGTCGTCATGGGCCCATTTGGTTTCGGCGGCGTTGACCCGGACCGCGCGCAGCTTGCCGCCCCAGTCGAGATCGTTGAGCGCCGCGATCACATTGGCGCGCGAGGATTCCTTGAGCGCGGGCGCGACGGCGTCCTCGAGATCCAGAAAAACCAGGTCGGCGGCGCTGGCGACCGCCTTTTGGATCATCGCGGGATTCGAACCCGGCACCGAAAGTTCCGAACGCCTGAGCCTTACAGCCATGATGGTTCTCCGCTGACGTTTAGTTTTTCGCGGACGCGATTCCCAGCTCCGCGAGAATTTCCGCGCCATGCTCGCCCAGGCGCGGCGCGCGCGAATGAATCGCGGCGGGCGTGCGGGTGAGCTTGATCGCCGGCCCGGCGATCGTGAGCGGCGGATTATCGCCGGGCGGTTGTACATCGACCAGCATCCCGCGGGCGCGCGGATGGGGGTCGGCGAAAATTTCCCGCGCCGTATTGACCGGACCGACGGGAACCTTGCCGCCCAGCGCCGCGACAATGTCGGCCGTCGGGCGCGCCGCGGTCCATGCGCCGATCAGCTTGCGCACGAACTCGCCGTTGGCGACCCGCCGCGGATTGCTCCGCGTGCGATCGTCGGCGATCAGCTCGGCGCGATCCATCGCGCGGCACAGCGCCGCCCATTGATTATCGGTCGGCGCCGCGATCGCGACCGCGCCGTCGGCGCTGGCGAAAACGTCGAACGGCACGATAATCCGGCTGGAATTGCCCGCCGGCGGAATCGTTTTGCCGGTGAGCGAGTAGGTGTAAACGATCACTTCGCTGAGCGCGAGCACCGCGTCGTACATCGCGACGTCAAGGAACTGGCCCTTGCCGCTGACGCGCGCCGCGTGAATCGCCGAAACCACGCCCAGCGCGGCAAGCGTGCCCGGATAGATATCGCCGACGCCGGCGCCGCAGCGAAAGCCGCCGCCGTCCGCCGGTCCGGTGATTCCGACCAGCCCGCCCATGCATTGCGCGACGATATCGAAGGCGGGCCAATCCGTGTAGGGACTGCGCCCGGTGCGGGGGTCGCCGAAGCCGCGCACCGCCGCATAGACCAGCGCCGGATTACGCGCGCTCAGCGCCTCATAGCCAAGCCCGAGCGCGTCCATCACGCCGGCGCGCGCGTTTTCGACCACGGCGTCGGCGTGTTCGGCCAGCTTGAACAGGGTCGCGCGTCCCGCGTCGCTCTTGAGGTCGAGCACGATACTGCGCTTGTTGCGGTTGATACTGGCGAAATACGGCGAATAATCGCAGCCCTTGCGATCGGGAAACGGCGGGCCAAGAGTGCGCGCCATGTCGCCGTGCGGCGGTTCGACCTTGATTATGTCGGCGCCCAGATCGCCGAGCAGCATCGTGCAGTAGGGGCCGGCCAGCGCCTGCGTCAGATCGATAACCCGCACGTCGGCGAGCGGACCGGTGCGCGCGGGCGTCATCGGCGGCGCGCCGCGCGGCGCACGGACGGATTTGCGGTGGAATTGAGCGGCTTGGCCATAACGTGACCGGCGAGCGCCGCCGGTTTCGGTGACCTACCAAACCCGGCCCGATTCTTCAACCGTCGCATGTGTCCGGATGCGGCGCCGGGGATGAAGGTCGGTGACGCTTATACATGGCGAACGCCGTCGCCGTCGGGCGCTTGGCTAAAGGCCGGGTCGTAGTGGCCCACGCCATTGCAATACAACTCCGCGGCGCCTGGCGCTCTCGCGCCGGCCTCAAGTCCGGCTGGTCCTGTGGCTAGATTGTGCGGGACTCACGAGATATACAATTCGGCGATTCGTTCGAGTTCGGCCGCAAAATTATCCGGGCCGAGCCGCTTCGCGATCAGCATCAGGACGAAGCGCGGCACGCCGAGATCCTCGTATTGGCGCAAGCCGGCCTGAATCTCCGCGCGGTCGCCGCGCACTCCCTGCCGCATGATCGTCAGGTCGAGGCGGTCGTATTGCGTTCCGGCGCGGGCGCATTCGCCGCGCAGTTTCGCCAGTTCCGCCTTCATCTGTTCGGGCGAGAGCAGGATCGGACACCAACCGTCGCCCCATCGCGCGACCCAGCGCAGCGCGTTTTTGTCCTTGCTGCCGATCAGCACGGGAGGACCGCCGGGACGGGCCGGCTTGGGGTAAAGCCGCACGGGCGGGAATTTGACGTAATGGCCGTCGAATGAGGCTTCGTCTTTGGTCCACAACTCGCGCATCGCGGCGATATATTCGCGCGTCTGGGTCCAGCGATGCGGATAGTCGGCGCCGAGCAGTTCGGATTCCTCTTTGAGCCATCCGGCGCCGATTCCGAACAGCACGCGTCCGTTCGAGAAGGCGTCCAGCGTCGCGACCTCGTTGGCGGTCAGCAGCGGATTGCGTTCGGGGACCAGGCAGACCCCGGTTCCGACCATCAGGCGCGTGGTCGCCGCCGCCGCCATCGCCATCGCCACGAAGGGGTCGCACATGTGCGAATAATGGTCGGGGATTTCGCCCTTGCCCGGCGAAGTTTCCGGCAGCGGCGTGCTGGTATGCACTGGCATCACCGCATGGTCCGGCAGCCAGATCGATTCGAAGCCCAGCGCTTCGGCATGGCGCGCGAAGGCCGCCGGGCCAACGCTGTGCTCGTTGAGCGCGGCGAGCATTCCGATCTTCATGATGAGCCTCTCGTGGCCGGCGGGCGGCGCGCCGGCGCAACCCACGCCGCGCGCGCGGCCGCCGGATGAATCAGGATTTCTTCGGTTCGGTCACCTCGCGGAAAGCGCGAATCGCCTCGACCGCGGTGGGCACGCCGCTGTACTGGGAGATGTGGATGATCATCTCTTTAATCTCTTCCTGGGTGACGCCGATATTGAGCGCGCCGCGCATGTGCAGGCGCAATTCCGGTCCGCGTCCGAGCGCCATCAGCGCGGTCATGGTGATTAGCGAGCGGATTTTGGTGGGCAGGCCGGGGCGCGTCCAGATACCGCCGAAGAGCTGTTCGTTGAGGAACGCCGCGAAGCCCTCGTCGAACTGCTTGAGGTATTCATTGCCCGCGACGGCGGCTTTTTCGCCGAACAGCTTGGTGCGTAGTTCAAGGCCTTTTTTCGCCAGATCGTCAGCCATTTGACTAATCCTCTCCACGTCTAACTGAGTAAACTAATTGATATTCGACAGCGCCGGGTCCGCCGTTCAGGAGCGCACCTTGATATTGGCGCGATCCTCCTGCACGGTCACCGCCGCGGTCGAATCCTTATCGCCCAGGCCATGCGCCAGCGCCGACAGGAAATCCTGTTCGACGAGGCTCGCAAGCGGCATCGGCACGTTGAATTCGCGTCCGACTTCGGTCGCCAGCCCGAGGTCCTTGCGCGCGAGCTTGAGCGCGAAAGTCACGCGGTCGAAATTTCCCCGCATGATCATTTTGGGCAGCGCTCCCTTGAGAATCATCCCCTGGCCATAGGCGCCGTCGGAAACCGCCTTCAGCAGCGCGTCGGCGGAGACGCCAGCCTTCATGCCCATCGTGAAGGCCTCGACCAGCAACTGCGTCGAGCAAATCGCGACCATGTTATGGACCAGTTTGGCGACCGCGCCGGCGCCGATCGCTCCGATATAGGAAACCTTGTCGCCAATCGCGTCGAACACGGGTTTGACGCGCTCGAAGGTTTCCTTGTCGCCGCCGACCATCACCGCCAGCGTGGCGTGGCGCGCGCCCGGAATTCCGCCGCTGACGGGCGCGTCGAGCATCGCGACGCCTTTTTCCACGAATACCGCATGGATCCGCCGGATTACGGTGGGCGAGTTGGTCGAGAGATCGGCGTAAACCGCGCCGCGTTCGATTCCGCTCAGGATGCCGTTGGGGCCGAGCGCGACCGCTTCGACCTCTTTGGGTCCCGGCAGCGAAGTCAGCACGACTTCGGCTTTGGCGGCGACGGCCGCGGGCGAGTCGGCCCATTGGGCGCCCGCGGCCAGATGCGGCTCGGCCATTTCGCGCCGGATATCGTTGACCACGACGCTATGGCCTTTCTTCATGATGTTCAGGGCCATCGGTCCGCCCATGTTGCCCAATCCGATGAATCCAACTCGCATGATCGGCCTCCCGAATTATCGGCCAGAGGTTATGGCGCATCGCCGCGAGCGCTTGCGTCCGCGAACCGTCGTGGTTCAGACGCCGCGCGTGACGGAGCCGCCCGCCAGGAAATTATGTCCCTGTTAAAGCACCGCCGCCGCGCGCCCGCAAGGAAAATCGCGCCAGGGCGCGGCGCGGCTCAGTCGGGACTGGCGACTTCGCGCAGCGCGCGAATCGCTTCGACGGCGGTCGGCACGCCGCTGTATTGCGAAAGGTGAATAATCAATTCCTTGATTTCCGCCGGCGTGATTCCCAGATTGAGGGCGCCACGCATATGCGTTCGCAACTCGGGTCCGCGCCCGAGCGCCATCAGCACGGCCATCGTGATGAACGATCGGGTCTTGATGGGCAAGCCCGGCCGCGTCCAGATTTGCGCGAACAACTGATCGTTGAGGAAGTCGGCGAAGAACTTGTCGAACTTGCTGAAATCCTCGTGACGCTGGCGCGCGGCCTCCTCGCCCCATAGTTGCGCGCGCAGCTTGATGCCTTTTTCGTGCAGATCGTCCGCCATGATTCGCATACCTCCCGCGATTGGGCCTGAGGCGGCTGGCCGGCTCCGCCGACCGCCGTTCGCGCCGCTGGCCGTTCAGGCTTTCTAAAGCATCGGCTGAAAATAACTGCAAGCGCGCGCTCGATCGCGCGCCACACTGACAGGGAGGCGTCCGGCCCGCGTCCGCTGACCGTTTGGTCGGGAGATTGACTTCTCCGATCCGCTATTGCATGCTTGATGGCCGGAATTTGCGGCCTTATCCAGAGCGGCGGAGGGACTGGCCCGACGATGCCGCAGCAACCGGCTCCCTTGGGGGTGCTGGTGCTAAGTCCTGCGGGATCCCCCAGAGACGGGATCTTGGAAGATAAGGCGAGAGTATCGTTACCCTCGTCTTATCTTCTTCCGACGAGGGTTTTTAATTCCAGCCTTTGGCGGTGGGACTCGACCGAAGGCCGCGAAAGCGGAGTTCGCGGCGTGGCGTCAAACGGCAAAACCGAAGCAAAACGCAAGGCGCCGATTTTAATTGTCGGCGCGGGCGGCCTTGGCGCGCCCGCCCTGATCGCGCTGGCGCGGGCGGATTGCGGGCCGCTGTTGCTGGTCGATCCCGATCCGGTCGAGCTTTCGAATCTGCCGCGCCAGATTCTTTACGG